>JBIKMK010000373.1:0-4886 GCA_044359315.1 Bryobacteraceae bacterium
CCCGCATCGGTGCCCACAAAGGCCGTCACCGTATCCATGGCGCGCACCGCGGCCTTGGTCATCGGCAGCCGCAGCGGCCACTTCTCATCGCCGGTCTTCAAAAACTTGTCCCAGGTATAGGCAATGGTGGCATCTTCGCTTGTTGCCTTCTCCGCGTCCACAAACTTCACCGGCTGATTGGGCACCATGCGAAGCTCCGCCACCACCGAGTTGCTGGTCACCGCCATCTCCGCCAGCGGGACATCGGTGTTCGATGGCGGCTTGGAGGCATTGCTGCCGCCGGTGATAAACAGGAACCCGGTGGTCCCCACCACCTGCGAGGGACGGATGATCGTCAGCCAGTGCTTCCACACCGGTTTGTCGATCTCCTTGTCGGTCAGCCATTGCTGCGAAGTCATTTCCAGCACATAGGCGCGATACTTACCGCCATCCACGGTGCTCACCAGTGACCAGCTGTAGTTCGGGTCCGGCGTGGCGACATAGCGGTCCAGCGCGGTCTTGGACTGCGCAAAGGCCGTGGCACTCAACAAAATCAGAGCAAGCGGGCGCATACTGGGCGTCATAAAGTTTTTCATTATGTTTTAGCGAACCGTCGGATACTTGATGCCCAGCTGTTCCAGATAGGTGCCGTACTTCGCGGGGTCGTAGTAGAACTTCTTCATCTGGTCGCGGAACTTGTCCATCTTCTCTTTGTTCAGCTCAATCGCCGGCTGGTCTTCGGCGGCGATCAGCGGCATATACTTCTGCTCCTTGGTCTGCACTTCGCGGAAGTATTTCCAGGCATCATCCACCAGTTTAGGCTGCGTCAGATAATCCAGAGCCGTCAGCGCCTGCACCTTGGCCCCCGCAGTTGAGCCCTTGTGCGCGATCGGCGTCGCCATCGCAATGGCATTCGCCCAGTGATGACCCGGCAAACCCGGGATGTTGGCCGGATAGCGCATGTAGACCATCGGCATCACCCACGAAATGTCGCCCACGTCATCACTGCCGCCGCCCTTGCGCTGGTCTTCCTTGGGTGGATCGGTCAAATTCTCGATCTTCGAACTCAACCCTTCCTTCTTCGGCGCGTTGATCTCCTTCTGCAGCGCCTTGGCCAGCGCCTGGTCCGCTTCCGACCATTGCGGCATCCCCACCATCTCAATGTTCTTGTACTGCACCTCGGCCAGCGGCTTATTGAAGTGCGTGTTCCAGGCGGAGCCGACAATGCGCTTCGACATCGTGGTGCCAGTCATCAGCGTGGCCCCCTTGGCCATCGTGTCGCCCAGTTCCATCAGTTCGCGAATGTGCACGTAGTCCAGTTCGCGGAAGTAATACCAGACGGTCGCTTCGCTGGGCACGACGTTCGGCTGATCGCCACCGTTCGAGATCACGTAGTGCGAACGCTGCTGCGTGCGCAGATGCTCACGCTTAAAGTTCCAGCCGGTGTTCATCAGTTCCACGGCGTCCAGCGCGCTACGGCCCCGCCAGGGGGCACCGGCCGCGTGCGCGGCTTCGCCCTTAAAGGTGTATTGCACCGAAACCAAGCCCGTGTTGAGGGCCCCTTCGCCCCAACTGGTTCCAAATTCACTGCCCACGTGCACGCCCAGCATGATGTCGACATCCTTCATCAGGCCGGCCCGGATGAAGAAGGCTTTGGTGGCCACCAACTCTTCGGCGACACCCGGATAGATCTTCAGCGTGCCCTTCAGGTTGTGCTTCTGCATCAACTGCTTCAGCGTGATCGCGGCGGCGACGTTCACCGCCATGCCGGAGTTGTGGCCTTCGCCATGCCCCGGGGCGTTCTCGATGATCGGGTCATGATAGGCAACGCCCGGCTTCTGGGAAGCGCGCGGAATGCAGTCGATGTCAGTGATAAAGCCGATCGTCGGCTTGCCGCCATTGGACCAGGTGGCCACCCAGGCGGTGGGCATCCCAGCCACGCCTTCTTGCACGGTGAAGCCGTTGTCGCGCAGAATTTTTACCAGATACCGCGATGTCTCGAACTCTTGGAACCCCAGCTCGGCGAAACTGAAGATCATGTCCACCATTTCCTGGACCATCTTTTGGCGTTTGTCGATCTCCGCCAACGCTTCTTTTTTCAGATCAGCCAACGGCGGAGCCTGCTGCGCTTGCGCGGCCAAGCCCAGGGTCAATAGACAAGCGATGAGTCGCTGAGACATGAAGCGATTGTACTCTTCCCGGCTCCCTTGGCACACGCCCGCCAACCGTTTGGCCGCCCTGCGGGAGCGGCACGCGGGCTATCTGGACCTGACGGTCTCCAACCCCACCCAGGCCGGCATCCATTACCCGGCGGATCTGCTGGACGCGCTGCGTGATCCGCGCATGCTCACCTATGAACCCGCCGCCGCTGGTCTGCGCCTGGCGCGCGAGGCCGTCAGCGCCTACTACGCCCGCCGTGGCGCGCAAGTGGACCCGGAGCGCATCCTGCTCACCGCCTCCACCTCCGAAGCCTATTCATACCTCTTCAAGCTCTTCTGTGACCCCGGCGACGAAGTCCTGGTTCCCCGCCCTTCCTACCCGCTCTTTGAGCTTCTGGCCGAACTGGACGCCGTGCGGGTGGCACACTACACCATGTTCTACGACGGCCACTGGTCCATCGATCAACTGCCCGTGACGGAGCGGACGCGGGCCATCATCGCAGTCAGCCCCAACAACCCCACCGGCTCCCTGGCCGATCTCGACCGCCTCCGCGCCCCGGGGCTGCCCGTGATCGTGGATGAAGTCTTCGCCGATTATGCGCCACGCCAGGCGATGGTGGACGATGCCTTCTACCTGAATGGCCTCTCCAAGATCGCCGGGCTGCCGCAAATGAAGCTGGGCTGGATCGTCTACCCGGAGCAGCACCGCGATGCATTGGAGCTGATTGCCGATACCTACCTGTCGGTAAGCGCACCGGTGCAGTACGCGGCCCTCCAATGGTTGCCGCAGGCCGACGCCATCCAGCAGCAAATCCGGGAACGCTGCCGCGTCAATGAAGCCTGGCTCCGCGCCCGGCTTCGTGGCACCGCCCTGACGCCCTTGCGGATCGATGGCGGCTGGACCATCCCCGTGGAGATCCCGCAGCTGCGCAGTGAAGAGGACGTCGTCTGCGCGCTGCTGGAGCAGCAACAAGTGCTGGTGCAGCCCGGCTACTTCTACGATTTTCCGCGTGAGGCCTACCTCGTCCTCAGCCTGCTGACGCGACCGGATATCCTCGAAGAGGGCGTCCGGCGAATTGTGGACACCATCGGCTAACCGCGCATGTTCAGCTACCTGCGATCCATTCTCTTCACCATCCCGCTGGCCTTCTCCACCACGGCCATCCTGATCTGGGTGTCTTATTTTTTGACCCTGTTTGACCGCCGTTGGGTGGACCCGATGTTCCGCTTCTGGGCACGGGCGGTTTTGCGGGCCGTCGGGGCGCGCCACTCCGTGCGCGGCCTGGAGGGTCTCGACACCTCGAAGCCCTACATCGTCGTGTCCAACCACCTCAGCCTGATCGATTCGCCGCTGCTGGTGCTCTACCTGCCGCTGTCAGTGCGCTTCCTGGCCAAAAAGGAGCTGTTCAGCGTGCCGGTGATGGGCGGCTACATGGGGCGCACGGGCCACATCCCGATTGACCGGTCCAACCCGCGCGCGGCCCTCACCTCGGTGGCCGAAGCCGCCAAGCTGCTGCGCGGCGGCCAAAAGAGCGTGCTCATCTATCCGGAAGGGACACGCTCGATGAACGGCCAGTTGCAGGAGTTCAAGGACGGCGCGGCGATGCTGGCGGTGAAGTCCGGCCTGGCGCTGTTGCCGGTGGCGGTGGTGGGTACCGACAATGTCCTGCCCGCCAAGGGCGTCGTCCTGCGTCCCGCCGATGTTCAGCTTCGAATCGGGCAGCCGATTCCCAGTGAAGGTCGCACTCGCGCCGACCTGACCCAGGAAGCCCATGCCGCCGTCGCCGCACTGCTTGGCGCATCCGGCTAACCTAGTAGTGTGAGTGAACAACAGCTTCCACCCGCACCGCTGACCCTGGAAGGTTCGGCGGTGCTCCACCAGATGCTCCGCGCCGATTGGGGGGTCCCGATCTCGCCCGATGCAATTGAGTTGCTGGCTTCGATGCGCCCCCACACGGGCGTCTTCACCATGGTGGGCCACAAGGGCGACATCATGCTGATCCACTTCCGGGAGAGCCTGGAGGCGCTGAACGACGTTGAGCATGCGCTGGGCCGCGCGGGGCTCTATTCCTCGTTTGAAGTGGTGGACAGCTACGTTTCGGTGGTGGAACTGGGTCTCTATGAGTCCACCGCGAAGTTCTACGCGGAGATGACCGAAAAGGGCATCGCGCCCTACTCCCCGGAATGGGACGCGGCCGCCAGCGAAACCCTGGATCGGCAGCGCAAAGCGATGGCCGTCCGCCTCTACCCCGAAATCCCCGACACCAAGTACGCCTGCTTCTATCCCATGGACCGCAAGCGCGGCGAGCAGGACAACTGGTACACCGTGCCCATGGCCACCCGCGCCAGCCTGATGCATGAACACGGAATGAATGGCCGCCGCTACGCCGGCAAGGTGAAGCAGGTCATCTCCGGCTCCATCGGCTGGGACGACTGGGAATGGGGCGTCGACCTGTTCGCCAATGATCCGCTTGACTTCAAGCGGCTGATCTATGAGATGCGCTTTGACGAAGTAAGCGCCGTCTACGCCGAATTTGGCAACTTCTACGTCGGCGTGCAGAAGAAAGCAGAAGACCTACCGGCACTGTTCGAGTAGTGCTCGGCTCGCGGCCAAAGGCGAAGCATGAGGCCAGCAGCAGGCCCTTCAACCTCGCAGCCCGCAAACCACCACAATCCGAGCCGCGACCAGCAGGAGAAGGCTGCCCTCTATTCCACCAGCTTATCTGGCCCCAGACCGGCCCCGCAGTC
>JBIKMK010000374.1:0-4876 GCA_044359315.1 Bryobacteraceae bacterium
AAGGCGATAGTGAGGGCCCAGGTGGACTGGTCGAGGATCAGATTGACAATCGACCGGCGTCGAGCATCCGAGATTAATTGGTCCAGCTTGCCGCCAGTCATGCCTTATTGTACACGCCGATTTCGGCGGTTGCCGTCCGCCGGACCGGCCGCGCGGAGCGATCCGCCTCTACCATGGAAGGCATGCTCCCGCACTCCCAGTCCCGCCATTTCTGGGTCTTGGTCGTTACTGGCATCATCTTGGCGGGGATCCTTTCCCGGCTGGTCCACACCGGCTGGGTGATCCTTGACAAGTACTTGGGCGACGCCCTCTACGCCGCAATGTTCTACGCAATGTTGAGGCTCGGGTTGCGGCCCGCGATCTCCGCGCTTTTCGCCGCTGTGGGCATGACGGCGATCGAGCTATTCCAATTGACCGGGATTCCGGCGCACTTGTTCTCGAGTGAGTCGCTCGCGGTGCGGCTCATCGCGCGTCTGATGGGGACCGAGTTTAGCGGGCTTGACCTCGTGGCCTACGCGTTGGGGATCGCTTCCATCTATCTTGTTGATCAGTTCCACCTGCTGGGCCGGGCGAGACGGAAAGGGTAGTGCCGGTACTGCCTGGCGGGACCGCTCCTTTGCCGTCGCGGCTCAGTAACCGAGGCAACGCTACCGAGAGCCGCGCGCGCCAGCAAGCGGTCCGCTGGTAATTCCGGGCTGAACTGCTAGACGTAGCCCAGCTCAAGACCCTTCAACACTGCGCGAGTGCGATCCCGGACGCCCAGCTTCGACATCACGCTGGAGGCGTGGGTCTTGATGGTGGCTTCGCCGGCACCCAGGGCATCGGCGATCTCCTTGTTGCTTAAGCCGGCGGCCATCAGGCGCAGCACTTCGATTTCGCGCTTGGTCAATGGATCCGGCAGGTCGGAGGAAGGAAAGTCGGTTTTCATGCCGGACAGGCGCTCCAGAGCCACCCGGGTGATGGCCGGGCGGAACACCCGCTCGCCCTTGAGTGCCGCATCGATGGCGGTGGTCAGGTCTTCAAGCGAGGTGTCCTTGCGCAGGAAAGCGCTGGCGCCGCTGCGCATGGCCAGCAGAAAAGCTTGTTCATCATCAAAGGTGGTGATCAGGATGACGGGCACGGGGTTGCCCGCCGCCCGGAGTGCCTTCAGCATCTCGATGCCGGTCTTGCCAGGCAGACGGACGTCGGAGAGCACCAGGTCCGGCTGATGCTGGGCAATCACTTGCAACCCTTCATCGGCGCTCGATGCCGTTGCCACCACCTGATAACCGGGCTTGAAGCCAAGCAACTGGCTGAGGCCCAGGCGCACCAGCGCTTCATCTTCCACCAGCACCAGGCGGGTCATGCGGCCACCACCGGCAGCGGCACGGTGACGATGATGCGAAAGCCTTGGCCGCGGGCGGTCTCGAAGCGTACGGTCCCACCAAACTCTTGCACGCGGGCCTCCATGCCACTCAGGCCATTGCCCGGCACCAGGGCCGCGCTGCCTTGGCCGTCGTCGGACAATTCCAGCACCAGTTGGTCCTCCTGGCGTCGCAGCGAGATGGCGATGTGGCGAGCCGCGCTGTGCTTCAGCGTGTTGGTGATGCTTTCCTGGGCGCAGCGGTAGAGTGCATGGGCCAGCGCCGGACCGGGGGAGGGCAGGCCCTCTTCGATCTCGACCTTCAGGTCCACGGCGGTGGTCCCGGTGGTGAGCGACCGCAGCGCTTCCGGCAACGCCGTAGAAGATTCCGCGCGCCATTCCGAGACGGCTTGCCGGATGTCGGCCAGCACTAGGCGCGACAGAAATTGCGCCTGCCCTAACTGCGGCCGCAACTGATCATCCGGCAAGTGCTGCGCCACTTCCAGTTGCAGGTTGAGGGCGGTCAAGTGGTGGCCCAGCGAGTCATGCAGTTCACGTGAGATCCGGAGCCGTTCGGACAAGCGGCTGGCATCGCTCAACAGCAGTTGGGCACCGCGGAGTTCGGCGTTCAGGCGGGCAAGTTTCTCGCGCTCACGGTTCAGGCGGACAATCAGCACGGCGGCGGCGAAGGCGAACAACTGCCAGGCCATCGTTTCGATGATGTTGGCCGCAATGGCCCCAATCACGTCCGACTGCGTGACAACAACCGGGGCGCGGGCCACCGCCGACTGGATCTGCCAAACCGTCTGGCCCACCACCAAGGCCAATTGCGCCAGCATCCAGGGCCACCAGAAGCGCTGGCGGAGTGCGAGCGGGATGGTCGCCGTGGTCAGCAATGAGACCGTGGCGGAGCTGAAGGGAATCGACAGGCCATACTGCATCACCAGTAACCAGCGCTGCCAAGGCAACCGCTGCGGAAACGGCCCCGTGTTCAACCAGAAGACGACGCCGTAGGCCAGCGCGAGACCAGCCATCAGTACCTGTGAGCCGAGGGACGAAGCGGGCTCCTGCTGGCGTTCGATGGTGCCGGAGATGATGATGGCCAGCACCAGCACGAGGCCGCCCAGCCGGATGTATAGCACCGGTGAACTCGAGCGGAGAAACTCGAGCGGCCCCATCGCAGTTCTCATGACCGTGCCCATCAGATCGGAGTCTAGCGGATTGCCCATAAATCCGCCTCCGCCAGAAGTAGGAGTTGAAATTTCGCCAACTGGCTGATTCGCCAAACTGTCCTCCCGCCGCAAGCTGGGGTCATGTCGAAACTTACTCTATGCAAGACCTTCATCCTGGCCTTTGCGCTCGCCGAATCGGTGGCGGAAGGGCAGACCGGCACCCCGATCCCAGAGCTCGCTCCAGTGGAGGCGGTGATCAACTCCATACTCCAGCGCTTTCCCGTCCCCGGGGCCGCGCTCGCCATCACGCATGAAGGCCGTTTGGTGCTGGCCCGCGGCTACGGCTGGGCCGACCGCGACCTGAAGATTCCCGTCCAGCCGGATTCCCTGTTCCGTATCGGCAGCATTTCCAAACCGATCACGTCGATGGCCATTTTACAGTTGGTGCAGGAGGGGAAGCTGCAACTGGATGCCCCGATTGTGCCGCTGCTAGGCCGCACGACGCTGCCGCCGGAGCTGATCGTTGATAGCCGCTGGAACCAGATCACGGTGCGGCATCTGCTGTGGCACGCGGGTGGCTGGGACCGCCGGGTTACCTACGACCCGATGACCGACGCCGCGTCGCTTGATGCCTTGGGGCTGTCCCTGCCGCTGCGGGAGCCCGTCGAGTTCGACCGCCTGGTGCGCTACATGGCCACGCAGCCGCTGCAGTTCACGCCCGGCACCAAAGAGGAATACTCCAACTTTGGCTACGGCCTGCTGGGCCGTATCCTGGAACGGGTAACGGGTGAGCCTTACGAGGCCTACGTGCAGCGCAAGCTGATGCTGCCGTTGGGCATTCAGCGGGCGCGCCTGGGCCGATCTGTCCGCAGTCTGCGGGCGCTGGGCGAAGTGGAGTATTACCCGTCCGCTGGTGAAGCCGACAGCTTTCCGGTGTTCCCCGGAATTGGCGACGCCGTGCCGACTCCCGACGGTGGTTTCTACCTGGAGTTCGCGCAAGCGGCGGGCGGATGGACTGCCTCGGCCATGGACCTGGTGCGCCTGGCCACGTTGCTGGATGTCCGGACCTCGCGGTTCAGCTACTTTCTTCGCAGTGAGATTGCGGCGCGCCCGCCCTACGCCCCGCAGAGTGAGTACTACGGATTGGGGTGGCAGTTTGTCGCGACTCCGGAAGGCGTCGTCCAGTTCCACGACGGTTTGGTGCCGGGCACGTATGGGGTCCTGATCCGGATGGAGAACCTGAACGTCAACATCGCCGTCGTCTTCAACTCCTTCGAGGAGCAGACCGAGTTCTTTGCCGCGGCGCAGCTGGAGCTGATTGCGGCCGTCCAGAAAGTGCGCCAATGGCCCACCGAGGATCAGTTCTCCAGCTTCTACCCGGCCAGTCCGCGAATTGCCCAAGCGGGTGTCGTCAATGGCGCCAGCCAACTGGCGATGCCGATTGTCGCGGGGCAGCTGGTGACGGTGTTTGGCGAGAACCTGGGGCCGGCGGTGGCCACCAAAGCCGGCCCGGGCGCGTTGCCCGTCCGCTTGGACGGCGTCGAGGTGCTGATCAACGGCAATCCGGCGCCGCTGGTTTCGGTATCACGTAACCGGATCGACCTGATCGTGCCGCAGTCGCTGCCAGCCGGGCGGCACGTGCTGACAGTTCTTGCGGGCGGCCGGTATTCGCGACCGTCGCCGGTGGAGGTGGCGGCTTCCTCACCGGGCTGGTTTAGCGCTTCAGGCAACGGCCGGGGCGCGGTGCTGGGCAGCAATGCCGACGGCTCTGCCAACAGCGAGGAGGCTCCGGCCGCGCCGGGCAGTGTGGTGACGCTTTGGGCCACGGGCCTGGGCCCACTGACTGAGACTGCTCCGGATGGTGACACGCCGCGCGTGCCGAGTTCGATCCGGGTTCCGGTGAACGTGAAATTGAATGGCCAGGAGGCGCGCGTGGTCTCCGCGACTTCGGCGCCGGGTTACCCGGGGATGTTCCAGGTGAAGGTCCAGCTGCCGATGAGCCTCACTCCGGGGCGGGTGATGGTGGACCTGACGCAGAGCGAGCGGCAGGCCCGGCCCGGGCTCTGGATGTGGGTGCGCTAACCGCGCCGAACCTTGCGTGGCCGCTGGCCCTCACCCGGGGGGCTGGCGGCCGTTTCTGTTTCGGCGGCTATGGTAATCTGCGGGTTCTCTCACCATGGCTTTACGCTTCTTTTTCTGGGCACCGTTGTTGGGGACACTGTCGCTCGCAATGGTGGGTTGCCAGAAAGCTGCGCCACCCACCGCTGCCGTGGCCGTGTCGGACTACGTGGATGCGCGCACCTGCGCCGGATGTCACGCCGAGATCGCCAAGACGTACCGGCAGACGGGGATCGTGCGGGTT
>JBIKMK010000375.1:0-4874 GCA_044359315.1 Bryobacteraceae bacterium
GTGGGCGAGTTCATCCGCCTCTACTTGACCCGGTATGATCGCTGGGCTTCGCCGCTCTACATGATCGGCGAAAGCTACGGCACCTTCCGCGCGGCGGGCATTGCCGGCTATCTGGTGGAGCGCGGCGTGGCGTTTAACGGCGTGATGTTGATCTCGACCATCCTCAACTTCCAGACGGCACGCTTCAACAAGGGCAATGACCTGCCGAACCAGCTGTTCCTGCCCACCTACACGGCCATTGCTTGGTATCACAAGAAGCTTGCCCCGGAGTTGCAGAAGGCGGACCTGCGGAAGGCGCTGAAGGAATCAGAAGAGTATGCGCAGAACGAGTATCCGGCGGTGCTGGCCAAGGGTGACCGGCTGACGGAGGCGGAACGCAAAGCCGCCATCGACAAGCTGCACCGGCTGACCGGCCTGGACCGCAGCTACATCGACCAGAACGACCTGCGGATCGAGATCCAGCACTTCACCAAGGAGCTCCGCCGCTCGGACGGCCACACGGTGGGGCGTCTCGATGGACGGCTGGATGGCGTCGAAGGCTTGAACGGTGCCGAAACTCCGCAGTTTGATCCGTCGATGACCGCGATCCGCGCGCCCTACACGGCGCTGTTCGTCGACTATGTCCGCACGGCGTTGAACTATAAGTCCGACTTGCAGTACTACATCCTGGGCGGCGGTATTGGACCCTGGGATTACGGTGCGGGCGGCCAGAATCAGTATGCCGACACAAGCGACGCGCTGCGCCAGGCGTTCGCCAAGAACCCCTACATGAAGCTCTACGTCGGCTTCGGCTACTACGATTTGGCGACGCCCTACTTTGCCGCCGAATACACGCTGTCGCACATGGGCCTGCCCAAGACCTACCAGAACTCCATCACGCGGAGTTACTTTGAGAGCGGGCACATGTTCTACATCCACAAGCCGTCGCTGGAGCGCGTGTCGCGCGAGATCGGCGAGTTCATCTCGAAGTCGCTGCCCAAGTAGCGATCAGCATTCGACGCGACTGACCGCCAGCACGGCCAGGCCCGCCAGCGACGTCTCTTTGTACTTGGACTGCATGTCGAGGCCGGTCTGATACATGGTCTTGATCACTTGATCGAGCGAGACCTTGTGGCCACCGGTCTCCTGCAGCGACATGCGGGCCGCGTTGATCGCCTTCACCGCGCCGATGGCGTTGCGCTCAATGCAGGGGATCTGCACCAGGCCACCGATCGGGTCGCAGGTCATGCCCAGGTTGTGCTCCATGCCGATCTCGGCTGCATGCTCCACCTGCTCCGCCGTGCCTGCGAGCGCTCCCACTAACCCCGCCGCCGCCATGGAGCAGGCCACGCCCACTTCGCCCTGGCAGCCCACCTCCGCGCCAGAAATCGAGGCGTTCTCTTTGTAGAGCACCCCGATGGCGGCGGCGGTGAGGAAGTAGCGCAGGATGCCTTCGGAATCGCCCGACATGTACTCCAGGTAGTAGTGCGCCACTGCTGGAATTACGCCCGCCGCGCCATTGGTGGGAGCCGTCACCACGCGCCCACCCGCCGCATTCTCTTCATTGACGGCCATGGCGTAGACGTTCACCCAATCCATCACCGCCAGTGGATCCTTTGACCCGCCGTGGACCAGCTTCTCGTAGAGACGGGGCGCTCGGCGGCGCACGTTCAGGCCGCCTGGAAGAATGCCCTCTGTGTGCAGCCCGCGCCACGTGCACTCCTTCATCGCGGTCCAGAAGCGCAGAATACCGGCCCGCACTTGGGCCTCACTGCGCCAAGTGATCTCGTTCTGGAGCATCAGTTCCCAGATGGGTAGCCCCGCCGTTTGGGCGCGCTCCAGCAGTTCGGTGCCGCTCGAGAAGTGGTGGGGCACCAGTCCCTGGGTGGTCTGTTGCTCGGTCTCGCCTTCTTCGCGAATGAAGCCGCCGCCGATGGAATAGTAGACCTTCGCGCCCAGTGTCGCGCCCTCTTGATCGAGCGCGGTGAAGCGCATGCCATTGGGATGGGCGGGCAGCGTCTGATCCCGGTGAAACACCACCGAGAATCGCCCCTCCTGCTCAATCCGGTGGAGCATCGCCTCCATGGCCGCCGGGTCCACCGTATCCGGCATCTCGCCAGCCAGCCCCAGCAGCACCGCCCGATCGGTCGCGTGGCCAACGCCGGTGAGCGCCAGCGACCCGTAAAGCTCCCCCACCATCCGGTCAGCCTGCGGATAGAGCCGCGCAAACCGCGCCGCCGCCCGCATCGGCCCCACGGTGTGGCTGCTGGAGGGGCCCACGCCGATCTTGAACAGGTCAAAGGTGCTGGTGCGCATGAAAAGGTCGCCCGAGAGTGTGGGCTGCCCGTAGTCTAGCAACTGGCTGGAATCAGGCTGGTCGGCGCCCACATCATTTGCCGGGCGACACGGAGCAGATTTCAGCCCCGCGGAGAGTATCGTCGCAATACATGCGCGGCCAGGTAGCGCTCACTTCTGCCGATGGCGGGCGAATCAAGTTGACAAACGGATACCCAACTGGGAAGAAGCTCACCATGGGAAACCACGGCTCCCGAGCTACATGCACCCGTACGCCATCCGCCGGAAACAGACCCTTCACATGCCGATAAATGGTCAACGCCGATTCCCGGTTGAATGGGCCATCGGTCAGGACGAACGCCTCAATTACTTCTCGCTTCTCGTCGTAACTCCAGTAGTCAGCAAATACGATTCGGGCTAAGCCGCCGGCAATGAGCAAGCGATCTTGGGGCCCAATGACATGAGTATCGATGGTGCCGTCGGCGCTGCAGTAGCGAACGTTCGCACTCTTGCCGCTGATCAGAATATCCGCGCTTGGACAAAGGCCCGCGCGCGATGCTCGCTGAACAGCGTCGACAAACTGGCTATACGAAAGATCGAATACTCTGCCGGATGAGAATCGCGGCTGATCTGCCGACGTATACAGCCGAACAATCATCGTATCCGGGCGTTGGGCTTCCGCCAACTGCGCTTCGACCAGCTTCGCCAGCGCCGCTCGATTGAATGCTGAAGGCGGAAGAGTGGCCTCTCTCTGAATTTGACGTGGACCCCTGGTTTCGCGGAAAACGGTCTCCTGCGCAAGCACAGGCGAAAGCTGCATGCCATAAACAACAACTAGTGGCATCCACGCCAGCTGCATGTTTCTTCGATCCATAGGCTGATCATCCCCGACGTCAGTTGTTGCCCGTCGGCAATACGCGCACCCCGAGAGTGGGCCGCCTGCCGCGGCGCTCCGAACGCCAACCGCTCCCGAAGGCGTACCACATTGGAAATGCTGAGATGTCCATGAAGAGGTCGTCACCGCGAACGTACAGGGTGGCATCCTCTGTTCCAGGTGGCAAAGACCGCGCCACTTGCTCGGCCAGGAGAGGGAGTGACGTGGCAGCGGGCCACTTCGAGCATTGGGCGCACAGGGTAAAGTCGCCTAGCAAGAAAGAGAAGGCGAGAATCTCGCACTCCAGGCGCGGCGAGGTCAGGCGAACGGCGAGAGGGTTCGCTTTGCCGATCACCCGTTGGGTCACCGTGCCATGATTTCGGTGCCGGACTAGGGCCGCACCGTTGACGATGGAGACCTCACCAAAGGGCTCATGGACCAACGGCCACCCCAGCGAAAGACTGTGCTGCATTCGATACCGGGTGTTTTCGTAGGAGGCATGAAGTTCCTTTGCCAGGTAGGCCAGCACTTCCCTTTTGTCGTCTGAGAAGTGATGCACCACCCACTGATTATCAGTGCCCTCTGCAAGCAGCTTGGTGGCATGGGCCACCAGAAAGTCGACCGAAAGCTGAGAGGCCGGTACGACGTATGCCCGTCGCTCATAGACGGCAGAGCTGATCACGCCGACCTCGTGGCGCTCCTCCGCGGCTATTGCCGCCGAGGATACCAAGAACAGCAAGCTGGTGACCTTACGCATCTAGTTCACCCCATTCCGGGAGCCTAAAGGGTAACTGTACCAGCGTCGCCTACCGCCAAGCGGGCTACTGCGACCCGCCCACCGCCGACAGCCGCTCCAACTCTTCCTTCACGGCCAGATTCTCCGGGTACTCGCGCGCCAGGGCGCTTAAGTGGCGGCGGGAATCAACCGGGCGCTTTTCGCGCGTATAGAACATCGCCAGCATCATCTGGGCGAACGGCTTGAGGTACTTGCCGTCGCGGGCGGCGATCTCTAGTTTTTCGAGACCGATTTGCTTGCTACCGGCTACCTGGTCGATCTTCACGAACGGGCGCAGGAAGAAGGGGACGGAGCCGACCAGGTACTCATTAAAGCCAAACGTGAAGTAGGCGTCCTTGGCGGTGGGGTCGGCGGCGATCAGGCGCTGGGCGTAGCTTTGGGATTCGCGGGCCAGTTCGATGCTGGCGCGAAAACGCTTCTCGACCAGAGCGGCATAGTCGCGCTCCAGACCCGCGACGATGGTCATGGTCACCAGTGACCGCACGTCGGTGCGCCCAGCGGCGAGCTGACGGGCTTCCGCCACGGCGCGGAGAAACTCCTGCCGGGCTTGCTCCTTGGGCATGCCGCGGGGCTTGTTCTTGACGCTGTCGTCACTGGTCATGAACTCCTTGCCCAGCAGCTTCAACCGGTGCAGTTCGCTAAACAGGCAGGCCGCACCACGGGTGGCGGGGCCCAGCGGGTCCTGGGGGTTGGCCTCAGAGTACTGGCTGGCCAGTTCGCGGCTACCGGAAAAATCGAAATTGTAGAGGCGCCGGTACGCGTCGTCAATGGAAAGGGCCTGAAGGGCGGGGGATAGGGTGAGGGCCAGGGCCAGAATGCTTGTCAGTCTCATCAGTAGAAAAATCAGTTCCGGAGGGCCGAAACTTTTACCAATTCCTTTCGCAACAGCGGATTGTCCGGAAAATCACGGACCAACTCTTTTAGCAGACG
>JBIKMK010000019.1:0-16338 GCA_044359315.1 Bryobacteraceae bacterium
CTTCACGGGCAGAACGTTCCCTTGCGAGGTATTGTAAGCTTCGGTGAATTCCTTCATCGCCTTGATGAGGCGGTTGTAGCGGTCATGAAACTGCACCCGCTCAAACTGCGCATCGGCCTCGGCCTGGTCGGCATACCGTTTGTCCGATATTTCGGCCAGCACCCGCACCTGATCAAAGGGGCTCCCATTGGCCGGTTGGCGAATGGACTGACAAAGCAACATCACGGGAACTAGGGCCAACATGTCAAAGCCTCCTGGAGAAATCACTCACGTCGCACAAGGGTCTAATCGGCTTCCCGGGCGTGGATTTCTCCCAAAAATGGGAGGCACTTCAACTATTTCGTGGAGCGGATCAGGTAGGCGGCTAATGCGCCGTCGACTGGTAGCGGAAGATCTCAAATATCGGCCGCCCATTGGAATCAGGGACGGTGGCCAGCACGAAATGCCGGGCCCCGCGGGCAGCGGCAAAACCATCCAACGCTTCCGGAACGCCCGCAATAAACTCGTTGCCCGGCGTGTAGCGCACAAACACGACATCCGGACGGTGGATCAGCCCCTCCACCGCAGCCGCCGCTTGCTGAATCGCCGGCTGATCCAGATAACCCAGCTTCACAGTGCCCCGCTGCAGCAGATGCAAGCTCTCAATCATGCCCCAGTCCAGCGCATAGACCTGGCCCGCCTGCCGCAGGGCGGAATGCTGCGCCAACCCGCTGACCGCGTCGCTCCACCCATGACCGCCGCCGTAACGGATCAGCTGCGAATAGTATTGGTTGGTCACCGCCACGCCCGACAGGGCCACCACCATCACCAACCCCATCCCGGCGCGACCCCACCGGCTGCAAACCACCGCCGCGATCACCTGCGGCCATGGCCACAGCAGCACGACATGGTGCACCGAAGCACCCGTGTCACGATTGAACAGCATCAGGATCCAAGTGATGGCAAAGGCGATCCAGCAGAACAACAACACCCGCGCCACCGGCGTCCGCCAGAAGAAGAAAGATGCGGGCAACATCAACAGAAACAGCCACAGGAAAAGCCCCCGCTGCGGTTCACCCAGTTGACGGCTGAGCGCAATGGAAGCGGCTTCCGCCCGGCCCGCGGGCGGACGTTCCCCTGGCTCCGCCTCCCGCGCCAGCCACCCGAACAAGGCGCTTCCATCCAGCGCCCGGCGCAACCCGTTCACCTTGCCCGGCAAGTCCGCCGTGGACCACACTGTGTTGCCCCGAAATGTCGCCCATTGGCGGCTGATGTTATACCGCAACAGCGGATACGCCCCCAAACCAAACGCCACCAGGGCCACCGCCGCATGACGCCACGTGACCAATCGCCGCACCGTGGGCCAAGCGGTGACCAACATGGCCACCCCCAACGCCGCCAGCGACCAAATGAAAAGCGCCTTATCCCAGAGCCCCAAGCCGAAACAGAAAAAGCCCGCCGCCAAAGCCCAAAGCTCACCCTGCTGCACAAACCGCACCAGCGCCGCCACGCCGGCCACCAGCAAAAGATGCTGCAACGCCACTGGCCCCCAGTCATAGCGCGTGGTGATGATGAAGGTGGTGTCAGTGGCCAGCAGCAACGTCGCCAGCCAAGCCGCCCGCTCACCCAACAACCGCCGGACAGCCATAAAGAACACCGCCACCGTCACCGCCCCCAGCAGCACCGGCAGCAAGCGGATGTTGGCCGCCGAAGGGTCCGCCCACAGAAAGATGAACTTTGCCAGGTAGGCCTTCAGCGTTCCGACGTAGGTCATCAACATCAGCGGCATTTCGGCCTTGAAGGCCTGCGCCGAATAGACCACCGTATAAGGGGCAAAGGTGGCGTTGCCGAACAAAGCTTCGTCGTTGTAGATCCCCGGCCGGTCCAGAAACGGCATGGCCAACGCAAAGAAAAGCAGCGCACATAGCCAGGGAGCAGCCCGGCCTAGCATGGTTCTCAAATCAGCAGCATGAAACGGCACGCGAAGCTTAAGGTAGCAGACCCGCCAGCCGCCAGGCCGGTTCAACCTTCTTCGTGTCCGCCTCTTTTCGTGGCCGGGCGGGAAGCGCCGGCGCTAGCGGGCCAGATTCCGCTCAATGCAAACCCGGACCAGTTGCGCCCGGGTCCGCACCCCCAGCTTATTGAAGATGCGCTGCTGCCATGGGCTACCGGGGCGCGCCGGGCGCTGCCGGATCGCTCCTTGGGTCGTGTTTCGCTGACCCGCCCCGCTCCACTTTGGGGGAAGGGTGTGGTCTGTTGATTGGCCGGGCTAGGCTGATGTGCCGCGCAGTTTAGGCTTTCGGGGCGGCGGACCAGACCTGGACCGTCTTTTCCGCGTCGGCCACCGCCACCCAGCGGGCATCGGGTGAAATAGCCACCGATTGCACGCGGTGCCGTGCGGGCAAGGTCCGCAAAATCGACCGGGTGGGTACATCCCACACCAGCACCTTCGTGGGGTTCTTCACCGTTACATCATCAAAGCCACCGGCCACCAGCACCCGGCCCTGGGGTGACAGAGCAAGCGCGGTGATCATCTCCGGCTGGCCGTTCAGCGCCGCCACTTTCTTCCAGTTGCCGGTCTCGAAAACATGGATCGTGCGGTCGGCTCCGGCGGAGCCGAAGAAGCGGCCGTCCGGCGAAAAGACCATCGCAAACATCGCCACCGGCAACTCCTCAATGGCCGCTACCTGTTTGCCCGTACCCGTATGCCATACCCGGAGCACCGTATCGGTGTTGGCCCCCACCAGCAGGCTGCTGTCGGGAGAGAACAGCAGGCTGGAGTTGCCCAAGCCATCGGGCAGCGCCTGCCGTTGCGTGGCGGTGGCCAAGTCCCACAGCCGGATTGAGTTTTCCGCTTCCGCATTGCTGGCTAGCGTTTTGCCGTCGGGGGCAATCGCCAATTCTCCGGGCGCGACGGGCAGCGCGGGCAGCCGGTGCCGCATCTCGCCGGACTTCAGCTCCCACACCTTGATCACTTTTTCCGGCCCGGAGGCCGCCAACAGCTTCAGGTCCGGCGACAGCGTCACGCCGCGCAAGTCATCCTTGCTCCAGGGCACTGTCCGCTGCAATGCGCCGGTCTGCGCATCCCAGAACCGGACCTGGCCATCCTGGCAAACCCCCATCAGCGAAGCACCATCCGCCGTAAAGGCAACTTGCCGCACCACGGCATCAGCCGTGAGCACCCGCTCCGGAGTCTCAGCCATTACGCCGTCTCCAGGCAGATATCGAAGCTGATGGCGGCGCGGGGCGCTCCGGGGCCTTCATAGAGCGAAACGGGGCGCACCAGTTCACGATTGTGGACGATGTTGCGCTTGCCGAACTTCTTGTCCGGGTCGCCTTCAAAGAAGGGATCGGTGGCGAAGTAGGCCTGAGTCACCAGCGTCTTATGGCCGGGCGCGGCGATCAGGTAGTGGATGTGCTGCGCGGGCCGGTCGTCATAATGGCCCGGCAGAATGGTCTCGACACTGTAAAGACCCTTCTCATCGGCGGTGAGCTGGCTGCGGTACTTGAAGCCCACCAGGTCGTAACGACCGTGGTGATCCGAGTGCCAGATGTCGATCTTGACGCCCTCCACCAATTGCCCCTTAGTGTTCACCACCTTGCCCGCCACGGTGAGCGGAAACCCAGGGTCTCCCGCCGGGCGGAGCTGCTTCATGTTCGGGGCACCCTTTTTGTAGAACGGCCCCAACACCTCGCGCGCCGTCGGCTTCTGCGCGGCGGCCTCGGCAGCCTGCCAGGCAGCGAACAGCTTCGTCTGCGACATCGCCACGCCGGAGATCAAAAGTCCGCGGCTGATGCAGCTTTCCAACGCCTGGCGGCGGGTCAACGTCGAGAATCCCATAGCCTTGATTATGGCAACCGGCCAGTCGGTGACCAATCTGTTCACCAGTTGCTTGACCCGTACTTAGGTACGGAGCTTAGAGTGGTGTGAAATGCCCCTCAGTATCCTGGCGGACACCCCGGCACCTAACTTTACCCCCCAGTGGTTCCGAGCCCTCAATGGCTACTGGCTCATGTTGTCCGTGATTGCCTGCGCGGGCCTGCCCGCCGGCGCAAGGGCCCAAGAGCTGCAGCCCACTCTACGGGTGGAAGTCCGGTCGAAAGCCGGGCCGGTGATCGGAGCGCAGGTGACGGCCAACGGTTTGGTCCAGGGCACGGATCGCTCCGGCGTTGCGCTGATCCCAGTAGCTCTGGGGTCGGTGGCGCTATCAGTGAAGAAAGCCGGATTTCTGCCTGCGGCGGTGTCGCTCACGGTCGATGAAGGCCGCCTGTGGCCAGTGACGGTGGACCTGGAACCGGATGAGGCCGCCGAACAAGAGATCACCGTTTACGCCACCCGGACCAACACCCGGCTCCAGGACTCGCCGACGCGGGTCGAGGTGATGAACGGCGAAGAGATTGAGGAGAAGATCATGATGACGCCGGGCGATATTGTGATGCTTCTGAATGAAATGGGCGGCATGCGGGTGCAAACCACATCGCCTGGTCTGGGTGCCGCCGCCGTCCGCATCCAAGGCATGCGGGGCCGCTATACCCGCTTTCTGTCCGATGGTCTCCCGTTGTTCGGCCAACAAGGCGGGGGGCTTGGATTGCTGCAGATTCCTCCCACCGATCTAGCTCAAGTGGAAGTGATCAAAGGGGTGTCATCCGCTCTTTACGGTGCCGGTGCGATGGGGGGCGTGGTCAACCTCACCTCCCGCCGTCCGGGCGACGAACCCGCGATGGACTTCATCGTCAACCGTTCCACGTTGGGTGCCACCGACTTCTCTTCCTTCCTGGCCCGAAAACTGGCTCGCGGCTGGGGTGGGTCCTTCCTGGGAGGCGGCCACTTTCAACAGGCCAACGACCGCGATGGTGATGGCTGGGCCGATCTGGCTGGTTACACGCGGGGCATCGCGCGTCCCCGGGCTTACTGGGATGGCGGCCAGGGCCGGGCCGGATTCGTCACCGCCGGGTACACGTATGAGAACCGGGATGGCGGCACCCTTCCGGGGCGGGTTCTCGCGGCTACCGGCACTCCTTATCAGGAGTCATTGCGGACGCGCCGTTACGACGTGGGGGGCAGCTTCCAGTTTTTGGTGGCCAGGAAGTATGTCGTCACTTCCCGGTTCGCTACCTCCCGCCAGGATCACCATCATCAGTTCGGGGAAGTCCGGGAGCGCGACCGTCACGAAATGCTGTTCGGCGAAGTTTCCGCGCGCGGCACCAACGGACGCAACACCTGGGTGGCGGGCGTGGCCGCGGATCGAGACGCGTACCGCCCTTGGAATGTGCCGCGCTTCGGCTACACCTTCGTCACGCCCGGCATCTTCGCCCAGGACGATCTTGACCTGGCGTCGTGGCTTTCGGTCTCCGTCAGCGCCCGCGCCGACTTTCACAGCCAGTACGGCACCTTTTTCAGCCCTCGGGTCTCCAGCCTCATCCGCTGGGCCGGCTGGACCAGCCGCATCTCCGCCGGGCAGGGTTTCTTTGCGCCAACGCCCCTCACCGAAGAAACAGAAGCCGCCGGGCTCACCCGTTTGGCCATACCCGCGCCGCTGGCGGCCGAGCGCGGGCGTAGCGTCTCCATCGATCTGACGCGAACCGTCGGCCCGGGCACCTACTCTGTGGTCGCCTTCGCCTCGCGCATCGCCGATCCCATCTTCGTCAGCCGCCAGAATCGCTATGCCCTGTTCAATCTGGCCCAGCCCAACTCGAACCGCGGCCTGGAGTTTCTCGGCACCTGGCGCAAGGCTCCCTTCGCGGTGACCGCCAGCTACACATTCGTCCAGTCCCGCGAGACAGAACCCAGTGGCGTTCGGACCGATGTTCCGCTGACCCCGCGGCACAGTCTGGGCGTGGTTGGCATGTGGGAGAAAGAGGATGTCGGGCGTATCGGCCTCGAAGCGTACTATACCGGGAGGCAGCGGCTGGAGGAGAACCCGTACCGCCGCCAGTCCCAGCCCTACTACACCTTCGGCCTGCTGGGCGAGAAGCGATTCGGCCCCTTCCGGTTGTTCCTCAATATCGAGAACCTGACCGATGTCCGCCAGACGCGCTGGGATTCGATGCTGAGGCCCACCCGGGCCCTGGATGGCCGCTGGACTGTGGATGCTTGGGCACCTCTGGATGGCCGGGTAATCAACGGCGGTCTGCGGCTAAAGTTTTAGCCGGTGCATGCCCCGCATGAGGGGCGAGTAACATGAGGAAGACATGCCCCACGCTACTCGCGAAGAGATCCGCGCCCGCTTTGATCGTGATGTGGAGCGCTTCTCGAAGCTCGAAACCGGCCAGACAACCACCATTGACGCGGCCTATGTGCTGGACCTGATCGCAGAGTGTGCGGTGGCCACCGTGCCGGGTGCGGCCCGGTTGGTCGACTTGGGCTGCGGTGCCGGGAACTTTTCGCTCAAGTTGGCGGCGGCGCTGCCGCTTCAATCGATCACCTTGGTGGACCTGAGCCGTCCCATGCTGGACCGGGCCACAGCGCGCCTCGCCGAAGCAACGCCCGCCACCGTGACGGCGCTGCAAACCGATCTGCTCGACCTCGATCTGCCGCCCGCCTCGGCGGACATCGTGGTGGCGGCCGCGGTGCTGCATCATCTCCGCGAGGATGCCGACTGGCTGAATGTCTTCCGCTCCATCTGGGAGTCGCTCGCGCCTGGCGGAGTCTTCTTTATCTGGGACCTGATCGACCATGACTGGCCCGGCATCCGCCAGGTAATGGCCAACCGCTATTCGAAGTATCTGGAAGGCCTGGGCGGCCCCGAGTTCCGGGACAAGGTGAACACTTACGTCGCCTACGAAGATACGCCGCGCAGCGTGCCGTTTCAGATGCAGACGCTCACCAACGCCGGTTTCTCAGCGGTCGAGGTATTGCATAAACATATCTCCTTTGCAGCGTTGGCGGCTCGGAAGTAATTCCATCGGCGCAGTACTTCTGGTATGACTAAAGTCAAGCGATGGCTGACCTGATCGCCAACTCCCACTCCTATCGGGATCTGCTTGCTCGCCTGAAGAGCCAGATCCGCACCGCCCAGGTCCGAGCGGCTCTGGCGGTGAACCAGCAACTGGTGATGCTCTATTGGGGCATCGGCCGGGAGATCCTGGAGCGCCAACAGGCCGAAGGCTGGGGCAGCAAAGTGGTGGAGCGGCTGGCCCGGGATCTGCGCGCCGAGTTCCCGGATATGCAGTCGCTGTCGCCTCGCAACCTCAAGTACATGAGGGCTTTGGCTGAAGCTTGGCCGGAGGAGGCAATTGTGCAACAAGCTGTTGCACAAATTCCCTGGGGCCACAATGTCCGCATTCTGGACAAAGTGAAGGACCGCGACGAGCGGCTGTGGTACATCCGTGCCGCCATTGAGCAGGGCTGGAGCCGGAACGGCCTGGTGATGCAAATTGAAAGCGGCCTCTACCGGCGGCAAGGCAAAGCGATCACCAACTTTTCGGCCACTCTGCCGGCTCCACAGTCCGACCTCGCGCAGCAGTTGATCAAAGACCCTTACAACTTCGACTTTCTCACCCTCACTTCCGCCGCCCAGGAACGCGACCTGGAGCGTGGCTTACTGGTCCATCTGCGCCAGTTTCTTGTCGAATTGGGCACGGGCTTCGCTTTCGTCGGCAGTCAAGTGCCACTGGAAGTGGGTGGCGAGGAGTTCAAGCTGGACTTGCTGTTCTACCACCTGAAGCTGCGTTGCTTCTGCGTGATCGACCTGAAGATGACCCCCTTCAAGCCCGAGTACGCGGGCAAGATGAACTTCTATCTCGCCGCCGTCGATGACCTGCTCCGCCACCCGCAGGACCAGCCCTCCATCGGCCTCATCCTCTGCAAGACCAAGAACCGCATCATCGCCGAGTACGCGCTGCGTAACCTGAGCACCCCCATGGGCATCTCCGAGTTCCGCCACCTGGAGCAGTTCCCCGAACAACTGAAAGGCTCGCTGCCGACCATCGAAGAGCTAGAGGCGGAACTCGGTAGGATCGAGATCAGCTAACGGGCTGTCACCTACTCCGGCCGCAACGCTTCCATCGGATTGATCCGCGAAGCTCGCCAGGCGGGGATAGACGCGGCCGCAAAGGCGGTGGCCAGCAGCATCACGGCGACCACGGACCAGACGACCGGATCGGTGGCTCCGACCTGATAGAGATAGCTGTCCATCACGCGCCGCAGCGCATAGCTGAGCCCGGCGCCGCACAGCAGACCCAGTATGGCCAGCAGCAAGGCCTGTGCCTGGAACCGCCACCGGATGGCTTCCGGAGCCGACCCCAGTGCCAACCGAATTCCAATCTCCCGGCGCCGCTGCTGGACCGCGTAGGCGAGCAAGCCGGCAATCCCCGTGGCGGAGATCAGCAAGCCAAAGCCAGCGAAACCCGCCAGCAGCGACGCCAGCAGCCGTTCGATCTTCACCGACTCCCGAACATTGCCTTCCACCGTCGTCACCTTGACGTAGGGCGCACGACCCGCTTCCTTCCGGAAGATGGACTGTAGTGCGGCCACCAATGGTTCCCGCGCGCCCGCGTGCCGGACGGCGAGCGTCATTCCCGGGCTTTGTGGCCCGTTCATCCAACTGGGGAAATACACGGTGGGTGGACTGGCTTCCCGAACGTTGGTGTACTTAGTGGCGGCCACCACGCCCACCACCTCGATCGGTTCTTTGTCGTTGGGTAGACCGATAAACTGCCCAATCGCAGCATTGGGCGAGCCGTAATAGCGGCGCGCCACATCTTCACTGATGACGCACATCCAACGCCGTCCGGACGAGGCTGCGGGAAACTCCCGGCCTGCCAGGAGAGGAATGCCCAGAGTTTCAAAGTAGCCATCGGTGACCGAATGCAGAAACGCCATGCGGTCCTTGGACGGGATATGCATGTGGCCGGGCACGTCGATCGTGATCATCTGAGCCTGCGGGCCCAGCGGCGGCATCCCGGTCCAGGCCGCGGCGGTGACCCCGGGCAACTGGCGGGCTTGTTCCAGAATGCTCCGGTATGCCCGGTCATGCGCAGGCCGGCTGATCCCGGCGTTGAACAGATCAGGGGTCAACAAAACCGTGGCTTGAGCATCGAACCCCGTTGCTTGATGCACCAGTCGCTGCACCGATTTCAGCATCAGCGCCGAACCTCCCAACAGCGTGAAGGTCAGCGCCGTCTGCAGGACAATCATGCCCGCCCGCAACCGCCCGGCACCGATACTGCCGGTGCTCGACCGCATCGCCTGATAATGCTGACGCGAAGCCGTCCAGGCCGGTACCCAGCCCGCGATCAGAACCACCACCACCAGCAAGGCGACAACAAACGCCAACACCGTCAGGTCCAGATGCGTGTCAATATCCAGGTCCAGTTGGCTGGAGATCGCCACGCCCAACCAGTTCGCCAGGATCAAGCCGCCGGCGACTCCCCCCAGCGCCAGCAACGTACTCTCGATCAGCAATTGCTGCCGTACTCGGCCGGCCGTGGCTCCCAAGGCCAAACGAGTGGCAATCTCCTGACGGCGGGCGGCGGCGCGGGCGAGCAAGAGATTGGTCAGGTTGGTGGCCGCAATCAGCAAGACGGCGGCTACCGCCGCCAGCAGTATCAGGAGCACGGGGCGGTACTGCTTCATGGGGGTCGAGTCGCCTGCCGGGGTCGGGCGAACTTCCATCTTCATGGCGAGAAACTGCCTCTCGGCCTCCGCCGACAGCCCGACTTCCTTGGCGCTGACCAACAGGCCCGGAGCCATCGCCGTCATCTGCTGAGTCGCGGCTTCCGGGCTGAGGCCTGGTTTTAGCCGACCCTGAATTCGCAAGAATCCTATCCCAGTGTTGGTCCGCCAACGGAACTTCGGGTACAGCGCTTCCATGCTGCTCACCGTGATCCAAAGGTCAATCGCCGTGCCGGGGGTGGTGCCCACAAACGATCGCGGCGCGATGCCCACCACCACAAAAGGCACCTGCTCCACCGCGATGGCCGCCCCCACCGCGGCTGGGGACCGGTTGAAGGCGCGTGACCACAATGCATCACTGATCACCACTGGCCAGCCACCGGACGGTCCGCCGGGAACGTCATCGGCCGCGGTCAGCAGGCGGCCCAGTTGAGGTTGCACTCCCAAGACCGGAAAGTAGCTTCCCGTCACGCGCGCGGCGTTCGGCCGGTGAGGCGAACCGTTGGCGTCAACGGCCAGCGCGCCCGCTCCGGCGACGCCGAAGATCTCTGAGAAAGCTGTCTCCTGTTTGGACAAGGCCTGATATAGCGGGTAGGAGACGAAATTCCTCTCCACTTCCTTGGTTTCTCGCCCATTCACCCAGTAGCGGCCCGTGGAGGGAATGCTGGTCAGCACCAGTTTCGCCAGCTGCTCCGGTTGCTTCACCGGCAGCAAGCGCAGTAGCAGTCCATTGGTGATCGAAAACACTGCCGTGTTGGCACCGATGCTCAACGTGAGCGTGAGCACGACGACAAAGGTGAACAGTTTCTCTTTGGCCAGAACCCGGACTCCGAACCGGGTATCCCGCCACAAGCCCTCCAGCCACGGGAAGAGCCAGGTCTCCCGCGTCTGCTCGCGCCAAGCGGTGGCATTGCCCAGAGACACCCGCGCTTCTCGCGCTGCCTCATCGGTGGTACGTCCCGCTGCCTCCAGCGCTTGCTGCTTCAACGCCAGATGCGCCGCCAGTTCATCGTCCAGTTCTTGATCGAGTTGCGTCCGCCGGCCTAGGTGTCGAAGCCGCGCGAGCAATGCATTCCACCACGCGTTCATGGTCAGCACTCCCCCAACACGCGGCCCATGCCGAGAGCGATCTGCGTCCAGCCCGCGCGCTCCTTCGCCAATTGCTTGCGACCCTCGCGCGTCAACTGGTAGTACTTGGCCTTGCGATTGGCCTCCGACATGCCCCACTCCGCCGCCAGCCAGCCTTTCAACTGCAACCGGTGCAGCGCCGGGTAAAGCGCCCCTTCCTCGACGCGGAACAGCTCGCCAGAACGGCTCCAGATGGCGTCCATGATGGCGTATCCATGCGCAGGGCCGGCGTCCAAGGTGTGGAGGATCAGCAGGTCCAGCGTGCCCGGCAACAGTTCAGCGGATCGGAATCCCATAGAGGTCTTAGGGGAAGAGTACGTCCAGCTCCCATAAGCTGTCAAGGGGAAAGTTGATTTAACCCAATGGCGGCAAGTGAGCATGGTGAAGTGCCTGACCCGGCAAACGCCGAGACCTTCGAGATGTCAGACTGATTACCAAGCAAACAAATGAAACTCGCTCGCCGTTCAATTGTGTTCGCCGCCGCCTCGACTGCGGCACATTCTCAACAACCGGCAGGAAGGCCCCAGAACTCGATGAAACAGCTCCCGCTACAGACCACGATTGGAGAAGGAAAGGACCGGCAGATGGAACTGCTGTTTGAAGGACCACGCCGCAAGCTGATCCAAATCACACTGCGGAATGGAGCGGTCCTAGCCCGGCATTCCGCCCCCGTCCCCATTACCATTCAGTGTGTTGCCGGGGCCGGTACGTTGTACGTCGGTGAGGCCCGTGAAGCGATTACTTGGCAGCCTGGGGCCTTGGTGACCATCGAGCCCGGCATCATTCATGAGATCAAGGCCAGCCCGGCTGTGTCATTCCTGTTGACGCAGTTCACTGGCGATTAACCCGGCGCCAACTCGCGTTTGCAGAGGCTGTGATTAGTTGCCGTACCGGGGCACGGCCCTGGTGATGTAGCAAGGGCGCTAGGGTATGGCTACCCTTACCGAGGCGTGATCTCCCCGCCCAAGCCTGCATAAGACTCTTTTACCTTGATCACCTTGCCCGCGCCACCAAAGGTGACAAAAGTGATCTTGCCCGGAGCCTTACCGTAAACCCAATCTTCCGTATCCACGCCGTCTTTTGATTCGCGGGAGTGATACTTGGGCTGGCCCAGCACCATCTTTACTTGCTCTTTATTCATGCCCTCCACCACCTTGCCAGCCTTCACCGCGGCCTGGATTTCAGGAGGCAGGTTCTCGACGTAGTCTTCCGTGGCGGAGTGTTCGTCGAACTTGAAGATGGGGGCGAGCATCTTCTTGATCTCGGCTACTTCGATGGGCTCAATGTCCTTGGGAAACTTCAATACGAGGGCGGTGCCCAGCGACAGGCGCGACGGGCCGCCGACCGGGCGCATGCCGCCGTTGCCGCCGCCGACGCCCACTTGCACGCGATCCCGCCAAGCCCTTCCGGTCTTCAGGCCGCCGTTGATTTCGAGGATGATGTTGTCGTCGTTGATGTCGACCTTGGTGATCTGCACCTGGTCGCCCACCTTGGCCGCGGGGCCGAACTCGCGCGCGGCGGCGTCCCAGCGCGCTTTGTCCCACTGCGTGTCGCCGGCCTTCTGTTCGGTGGTCAGTTCCAGCGGCTTCTTCGAACGCGGCAGCGAGATTTTGGCGCTGGCATACTCGGCGGAAAGGCCGCGGATCAGCTTCACCCGGTCTTCCTGCGTCAACTTTTCCGCGAACAACAGGGCGGGCAGCGCGATCCAGATAAGGAGACGGAATTTCATTCTTCCTCCCGCAACAGATAGGGCCGTTGGACGGAGAACGGCGCTTTCCAGATATAGAAGGCGACGATCGGGATGACGATCAGGGTCAAGATACTGCCCTCAACACCATAGCCACCACCCGACCACAACTGACCGGCCGTCCATTCCATCCGATAGCCCGTCACACTCATGGTAAAGCCGCTCAGGTTGACGCCGAACAGCGGCAGCGTCCAGTTCCAGCCAAAGTGCATTCCGGTGGAAAGCCACAGATCGCCCGTCCGGAGGAAGCAGACGCCAAACAAAACACCCCAGAGGAAGGTGTTGGCGTACCCGATCCAGGTGATATCGGGGTTACCCGAATGGGCATTGGAGAACAGCACCGCCATGGGCAGAATGGTGGCGAACGCGCCCCAGCGTTTCAGCAGTAGCTGAAAGCCGTAGCCGCGGAACAGCATCTCCTCGCCCACCGCCCCCAGCAGCAAAACAACGCTGACAAACAGCAGGCTGTACCAGTTGCGGGGCTGCTCCGGCGCGGGCACCAGTTTGGCCATGCCCAACAGCAGCGGCGGCACCATCACAAACAGCGCCGCCCCCAGACCCCCCAGAAAGCCGAGGCCCAGGTTCCTCATGCCGCCATCATCCACGGTCAGCCCAATATCGGACAGCCGACCCCGTTCGTAGATCCGCAGCGTGATCGCGTTAGCCAGAGCTGCTGCTCCAAAGCTGACCACCGCCCCCGCCACAAGCGAGCCCGCCCATGGCTTCAACAATGGCCCCAGCACCATCATCGTCACCACCTCGATCAGCGCGAACAGGATCACGCGCACAATCACCCTTGGTGGCTGGCCAGGCAGTTCAAACGTCCCCGGCCCTCTGCTGGGATTGGGCGGCGTGGGTAGGGCGGAGGGCTGCATAGGGTTCCGCTGCGGCTCGATTACAGGCTCTTGACGTTGACGCGGACGCCCTTGGGCGCCACTTTAACGGGCAGCACGGTGGCTCCCTCCGCCGCGATCGCTTCCGAAACGCGTTGCTTGGCATCCGGTTCCACCAGGAAGAAGACGCAGCCGCCGCCGCCCGCGCCGCAGACCTTGCCGCCCAGGGCACCCTTCTTCTTGGTGACGGCGATCAACTGGTCGATCAGCGGCGTGGTGATGCCGGGGGCGTTCTTGCGGCGGTGGCCCCATTCTTCGCGGACTAGGCGGCCCACTTCGGCCCAGTCGCTCTTTTCCAGAGCGCCGCGCATCGCCTGCGCAATGGCCGAGATCTTGGCGAAGTTGCGGTGGACCTGCTTGTCGCCATCGATGTGCAGCTTGGTGACTTCCCAGTTGTTGATGCCGGAGTTGCGCGGCAGGCCGGTGTAGGCCAACACGATGCGCTGGTTGAAGTCGTCGAGATCGACCGGGATCGGCTTGCGGATCAACCCATCGACGCGCAGCTCCAGCGCGCCGACGCCGCCGTACATGGCCGGATAGTAATCCTGGGCGCCGGTGGGGACATTGATGATCTGCGCCTCAATGTTCTGGGCCACTTCGCGGACCCGCTCAATCGAATAGCCCGTGCCGCAGAGCTTGTTGAAGGCGCTAGCCACCGTGATCAGCAGCGCGGAAGAACCCGAGATGCCAGCTCCGGCGGGCGCTTCTGATCTGGTCCACAGCTCAAAGCCGTTCAGCGCGTCCAGCTTCTCCCGCGCCACATTGGCAAAGTGGCGGATGGCCCAGGCCAGCAGGCCGAGGCCGGGCTTCTTTTCAGCCAGTAGTGAATCAAGCGACGCGAAGGCTTCGGTCTTTTTCAGATCCTCCGACACCAGCACCACCGCACCGTCGGTGCGCGGCGTGATGCGGCAGTGGGTGTAGCGGTCCACCGCAAAGTTCACCGTCACCGCGCCCGGGTGATAGAGATAAAGCGGCCAGATGTCCAGCGTGCCGCCCGCCATATCGACGCGGCACGGAGATTGAGCAGTGTAGATGTTCGCCAAATCACTATTCTAGTTGAGGTTTCGGCTCAAAACGGTGTCACAGCGCGCGGACGAAGATGAACGCATTCAGCAGGCAGAGCACCAGCGCCGGAACCGCGGCTAGAAGCGGGTCTTTAATTCTGAAGCGGGTCACCACCGCCAGGAACATCATCAGGGCCAAGCCGCCGGAGGACAGCAAAAGCAGGGGACGATAAAAAAGCCCCAACAACAGGCCCAGGCTGGCCGCCACTTGCAACACTCCGGTCAGCCGCTGGAAACGGGCCAGGCCGTAGCGTTCAAACTCCGTCACCATCCGCTCCGAGAGCAGGCAGTTCAGTCCGTAGCCTCCAAACAGGATCGCGGAAAGCAACGGCGCAATAAGCGGTAACGCAGGTGTTAACATTGGGCCGCTCCAATGATAGACTCAACCGAGGCTGGCCATTTGGGCCGGCCGGAAAGAGCAACGTGATGCAAACGATCGTGATGGTTTTTCAAGTTGTAGTCGCTTTAGGCCTACTGAACGTCTGGCTTCTCCGCTTTAATCAAAGCACTGCCTATCGGGGAGGTAGCGCCCGCTCAATGCCGGAGGAGTTTGCCACTTATGGGCTGCCGCCTTGGTTAACTTACATCGTTGGTGCGCTCAAGATAGGTGCCGCGATTGCCCTGATCGCGGGACTATGGTTGCCAGCGTTCGTCTTCCCCGCCGCCCTTCTCGTCAGTCTTCTGATGCTGGGGGCGTTGGCAATGCACCTGAAAGTTAACGATCCGTTAAAGAAATCGGTGCCCGCGCTTCTTGTCCTGGTGCTGTGTCTCGTCATTTGTTGGGGTTCCCGCGAGGCGGCGGGGTTCCTGAGCCTGGGCTAATCGAAGTGTAGGCCGTCGGCGACGGAGCGCCAGTGCCGGCGATGACCGCAACGGCCCCTCCTGGTATCCTGAAATAGAGACAGAACCATCTGTTCCAAGGAGAATTCCCTTTTCATGGCAATCAAAGTAGCCATCAACGGCTTCGGCCGTATCGGTCGCAATGTATTCCGGGCGGCGCTGGGCAATCCGGCGATTGAGATCGTCGCCACCAATGACCTCACCGACATCAAGACGCTGGCCCACCTGCTGAAGTACGACTCCATCCTGGGGCCGCTCCATGCGGACGTGAAGATCGACGGCGATGTGATCCATGTCGACGGCAAGCCGCTGAAGGTGTTCGCCAGCAAGGATCCGGCCGCCATCGATTGGACCAGCCTGGGCACCGAAGTGGTCATCGAATCCACCGGACGCTTCACCGATGCCGCCGAAGCCCGCAAGCATTTGTCGGGTTCCGTGAAGAAGGTGATCATCTCGGCTCCGGCCACCAATGAAGATGTGACCATCGTTCTCGGCGTCAATGACGGCATGTACGATGCCACCAAGCACAACATCGTCTCCAACGCTTCCTGCACCACCAACTGTCTGGGCCCCGTGGTGAAGGTGTTGCACGAAAAGTTTGGCATCGACAAGGGTTCGATGACGACGATCCACAGCTACACCAACGACCAGAACGTGCTGGACTTCCCGCACAAGGATCTGCGCCGCGCCCGTGCGGCCGCGTTGAACATGATCCCCACCTCCACCGGCGCCGCCAAGGCCATCGGTCTGGTGATGCCGGAATTGAAGGGCAAGCTGGACGGCTATTCGATGCGCGTCCCCACCCCGAACGTTTCCGTGGTCGATTTCGTGGCGGTGCTCAAGACCAGCACCACGGCGGCGGAAGTGAATGCCGCGTTGAAGGCTGCCTCGGAAGGTGCCTTGAAGGGCATCCTGGCCTACACGGAAGATCCGGTGGTTTCCAGCGATCTGCTGCATTCGCCCGCCAGCGCTACGGTGGATGCGCAGCTCACCAAGGTGATGGATGGCACGTTCCTGAAGGTTGTGGCCTGGTACGACAACGAGTGGGGCTACTCCTGCCGCGTGGTCGAC
>JBIKMK010000377.1:0-4856 GCA_044359315.1 Bryobacteraceae bacterium
CTGGGTTGGCCATTCTGTCTGCGGCGAAGCAGAATGCGAAGTTGACTTATAGCTGCCGTGCCTGAATCATACAGTGACTTCGAGAGGGGCGGCAATAGGGAGATTTCTCTACCCCCGTTAGGGTGAATGGCTAGGTGAGCCACCAGGTGGTGATCCGGTAGGCGCTCCAGGCACCTCCATAAGCCAGCGCCAGCATGTAGGCAAACTGCAACGCAGGCCACGTCCAGCCCCCGGTTTCGCGGCGGATCACCGCTACCGTGGACATACACTGCATGGCGAAGGCGAAGAAGACGATCAGGGCCGCGGCACCGCCGGGTGTCAGGTCACGCTGCAGTTCCACGCGCAAGCTATCTTGAATTACGTCCTCATCGGTACTTTCTATGCCATAGATCGTACCGAGGGTGGATACGATCACCTCACGCGCCGCCAAGGACGTGATGAGCCCCACGCCGATTTTCCAGTTAAACCCAAGCGGTTGGATGAGAGGCTCAATGGTTTTGCCCACCGTTCCCGCGATGGAGTCCCCGATGTCGGCCGCCGTTCCATCGGACTTCAGGGGTAAGGTAGCCATCAGCCACAACACGACCGCCACGCCCAGAATGATGGTGCCCGCGCGCCGGAGGAAGACCCGGGTCCGATCGATCAGACGCAGGCTGAGAGAGCGGAACGTGGGCCAGCGATAGGGCGGCATTTCCAACACAAACGGCATGCGCTCGCTTTTGAGGATGGTCGATTTCAGAAGACGCGCGGTGGCGAAGGCCGCGGCGGCACCCAGTATGTAGAGGCCCGCCAGCACCATCGCCTGCATCCAGGCGGCACCCGGCACAAAGGCGGCGATCAGCAGCGTGTACACGGGCAGACGGGCGGAGCAGACCATGAAGGGCGCCACCATGATGGTCGCCAGACGGTCGCGCTTGGATTCGATCATCCGGGCGCCCATAATGGCGGGCACCGCGCAAGCCAGGGCGGAGACCAGTGGAATGACGGCCTTGCCCTGCAGGCCGACGCTGGCCAGCATGCGGTCCGCGATTAGGGCCGCGCGGGCCATGTAGCCTGAGTCTTCGAGAATGCCAATGAACAGGGACAAGATCAGGATCTGCGGCAGAAAGACCACAATACTGCCAACGCCGGACCACACCCCGTCAATCAGCAGGCCCCGCAGAAGTGTGTCCGGCAGTTGACCTTTCAGCCAGCTGCCGCTGGTGGCGATCGCCAGTTCCACCGCGTCCATCGCCGGCTTAGCCCCGGCAAAGATGGTCCACCAGATGGCCATCAACAGCAGGGTGAGGATGGTGGGTCCCCATACGCGATGCAACAGAGTTGCGTCCAGACGGCGGGTCCAGGCCGGAGGAGCCGGTGCGCGATAGCCCGCCGAAGCTGTCACTGTCGCGGCCCAACGGCGGCAGTGCGGGGCATCCTGCACGTTCTGGAGAATCGGGAAAACGGTGGCGGCGGGCGCGGCGGGACCCCGAAGAAAACTGCGCACGGTTTCGACGCCCGTGCCCTGGACCGAACTCACCAGCGCCACCGGCACGCCGAGTTCAGTGCTGAGTGCCTTCAGGTCGACCGAGCCACCGCGATCATCGAGGTCATCCGCCATGTTGAGGATGACCATCGTGGGTAAGCCCAGCGCCAGAATGGGGGCCACCAGTGCCAGATTGTGGCCCAGATTGGTGGAGTCCAGAATCAACAACACCGCATTGGGGCGGGGTAGATCGGGCATTTTGCCCAACAGGACGTCGCTGGTGACTTTCTCGTCTTCGGTTCGCGGGTGCAGGCTGTAGACGCCGGGCAAATCCAGAAGGTCGACCGTGGCGTGATCGCCCAATTGGGCCCGGCCTATATGGCGTTCCACCGTGACGCCCGGGTAGTTGGCCACTTTTTGCCGCAGTCCGGTGAGGCGGTTGAAGAGCGTCGTCTTGCCGGAATTGGGCGGACCGATTAAGGCCACCAGGCTGGTGCCGGACGCGGCGGAGCGTCCCGGAGATGAGACGGTCATTTGAGCATCAGCCGCAAGGCTGTTTCGCGACGCAAGGCAATTTCGGTTCCGTCCACGCGATAAACGCGCGGGTCGCCACCCGGTGCCGATTGTGCCGCCTCTACCGGTTCGCCCGGCAGAAAACCGAGCAGCATCAGCCGGTCAGCCAAGGCGGGCTCCAGGTCCAAGCTGAGCAGAACACCCGTTTCGTGGTGCGCCAGATCGGCCACGGTTCGCGCGTTGTTGCCACTCAGTTGCAAATCACAGCATATCGCGAATTGACCGGTAAGGGATGAAGGGTGGCCGAAAGTCTACTCCGGAGCCGGAAATGGGGTAGGTTAGGTGAGCATGGTGAAGTTCTTGTTTCAGTGCGCCTTTGTTGCCGCACTTGTGGTGATGCTCGGCCGGCCTGCTCAGGGCCAAGGTTGAGTGGCCGCCCGCCGCAGCGCGCCCGTGCTTGGCGTGCTTTGTGAAAGACCTAAAGAGGGTGGGATCCCCAAGAAGACCCGCTGGGAAGCTGGTTTCGGCTACCGTTATCTCAATTCGTTCCGGCACTATGTCGGGACGGTGGAGCAGAAGCAGCGGGAGACGCTGGGTACCCAGATTGTCAACGACACGCACATTTTCGATTTCTCGCTGTCTTATCAGTTGAACAACCGGTGGGGTGTCTATGCGGCGGTGCCGTTCGTCAGGAACTACCGGAACCAGTTGTATGTGCCCACCGGCGTCTTCACGAATTTCGCCCAGGGCGATGCCACCGTGGGCGCTCGGGCCTGGCTTTTCCGGCCGCCCACGGAGTCGCGGAGCAATGTCGCCATCGGCATGGGCTTGAAGTTGCCAACGGGGCGGTACAACCTGATGGGGACGGCCCGCGATCGCAATGGCAATGTTATCCAGGCCACTGCGGATCAGTCGATTCAAACCGGCGACGGCCGCGTGGGCTTCTCGCTGGACTTGAACGCCTACACGCCTTTCTATTGGAGGACTTTCCTGTACGCCCAAGGCACGTATCTGTTCAACCCGGCCAACACGAATGGCGTTTCGACCTTCCGCACGCGTCCGGGGGAGACTGTGTTTTCGGTGACCGACCAGTATCTGTATCGCGGCGGCTTTACCGCCCCGATGCCCAGGCTCCGCGGTTGGGCGTGGAGCTTCGGCGGGCGTATGGAAGGCATCCCGGTCCGCGATGCTTTCGGAGCCAGCAATGGCTTCCGCCGTCCCGGCTATGCGATCTCGATTGACCCGGGCCTGATGTATGGCCACCGAACCTGGACGTTCTCGTTGAACGCCCCCGTGGCGGTGGAACGCAATCGCCGCAAGAGTGTTCCGGACTACCAAAATCGCATTCACGGTGATGCGGCTTTCGCGGACTATTCCATCATTTTCGGTGTTTCGAAGCGGTTTTAGGGCTTCCGGGTGTTCGCGGGGGTTGTTTCTGCGGGGTCCGATGCTACACTCAAACCGTGGCCATCTCTGCGATGGCACAGGTCTACTCGCCACAGCAGGCCTGCCGCCACGGTCGGGTTTCGGCGCAACAGCTCCGTAGCTGGCAGCAGCAAGGATTGTTGACTTGTGCCGATGCCTTTGAATACCAAGACATCGTAACCATCCGTGCGCTTGCCGGCATGAAGGCCGTGGGACTATCGGGCAACAAGCTCCGGCGGGCCTTGGAATGGCTGAGTTCGCGCTTGAGCGAACTGGAGCGGCCGCTGGACAAGATCCGCATCTACCGGCGCGGCAAGCGCCTGCTCATCAAGCTTCCGGGCCAGGAACTGGAGCTGTGGAGCGGCCAGATGCAGTTCAGTTTCGAGGCGATGGAGGCGGTCAGTGTCGCCAAGCGGCCGCGCGCGGAAGAAAGTGAGTTGAGGCGGCAACGGCAGGAGGCGGAACGGCATTTCCAGCGCGGCTTGGAACTGGAGCAGTCCGGGGCACCACTGGACGAAGTGATGGCGGCCTACCGCCAGGCGGGTGAGTTGGACCCCACCTCAGCGGGAGCATTCGTCAATCTCGGGACGATTTTTTTCAACGCCCGCTCCTGGAAGGAAGCCGAGAAGCACTACACCAAAGCGCTGGAGGCTGACCCCAACTATCCGTTGGCGCACTTTAACCTGGCGAATCTGTATGACGAGCGGGGTGATCGCGCCCGGGCGTTCCATCACTACGAGGAAGCCCTCCGCCTGAAACCCGGCTATGCTGATGCGCACTATAACTTGGCGTTGCTTTTCCAGACCACCGGCCAGGCGATGAAGGCGCTGAAGCACTGGCGGACTTACCTGAAGCTGGACCCCACCAGCAGCTGGGCCACCATTGCGCGCCGCGAAATGAAGAAGCTGCAAGGCGCGGCGCTGATCTCCAGCCACCGCGTCACCACAACGGCCTGAGGCTGCGCCGCCCGCCTCGGTTATCATCGGGGTATGAGCACCGCAGCCGCCGCTCTGTTGCCTTCTCCGGAAGTCCTCCGCGAATTCTGCGAACGTCATGGAATCGCCAAACTCAGCTTGTTTGGCTCCGCGCTGACGGAGCGCTTTGGGCCTGAGAGTGATATTGATCTGTTGGTCGAGTTTTTGCCGGGTCGCAAGCCCGGTCTGTTTCGGTTGGCGGGCATGGAGATTGAACTCACTGAAGCCGTTGGCCGCAAAGTCGATTTGCGAACAGCGGCCGAGTTAAGCCGTTATTTCCGTGAGGAAGTGCTCGCGGCTGCAGTGCCGCTGCATGTTTCCTGACGACAACACTCGGCTACCGAAAATTTTTGGTGCCCGTAGTCGGGCTGTTTGACTGGATGGCTTCTCAGCCAGGGTGAACGATCAGGATACAATCACGAGCATGAAACTGATGTTTTCGGTTGCTCTGTTTTCGTCTTTGGCGGCAGCTCAGGAAG
>JBIKMK010000378.1:0-4855 GCA_044359315.1 Bryobacteraceae bacterium
GCGCACCCCATCTTGCAAACCTGCTGGGCAGATGGTTGAGGCACCGTTCGCTCTGGTATCGAACATCGTTCAAGACGGTAAGTTAGGAATTCACGTGGCGCCGTCAATCCATATAATCGATTGCTATTAACGTCTCAATATTGCGCCTTGCTTCAGGAGGGTGATGGGTGTATTGTCAAGTTAGATATTTTGCGCCCGCATCAGACCGAAGAACTAAATCCGAGGATATTTGTCGCATTTACGCGAGAATCTCGACATAGCGCCTTCGAGGTGTCCTTAAAGTGTGCGAGGTCAGGTGTGGCGAGCAAGTGCGGTAGATAGCCAAACAAGAAAGGCTGGTCATGAAAGTCCTGGAGCCGGTTTCTTCCCCTCGCCTTGCATGGTCAGTATAGGAGATTCCCTATGAAGATGTTATTCCTGTTCGTCGCCGCTGGAGCCATGCAGCTCATCGCCGGCGGCATCGCCGGCTGCTCGACCAGCGACCGCACCGAAATTACTGGTTACGGCTGCAAGACGGAGTTTATCTCCGACCGATTTGGCGTGTTGTTTCGACAAGAAGTGGTGATAGAAGAGGGATATGGATTCGTCCATGTCGTGGTGAAGAACGAGCCTTCCCCGTGGTTTTGGGACCCATTTAACCCGACCTTCGCGTGGGGGCGGGCATGGTTTTACCGTGACATTGAGATTTACGGAGTTCCTGGTGACTTCGAGGCCCGTCCAAACTTCGAGCTTCGCATCCATCCTGACGCCATGTCAAACATGTTGTTCGTCGTGCAAGGTAACCGAATCGTCATGGAGTTCGACATCGCCGCGCGATATGTCGAAAACTGGCCTAACAATTATGACGCGATGATCCGACTAACGAGTATCGAACTGTTTGACCGGCAAACGGGTGAACCGCTGACAGGGTACCGCTATTCGGAGGGTCCCCCACCCGGCATGATGGTTGGAGGAATTCTGGCGGCACCTGAGCCCGCCACCGTCGGCTTGGCGGCCTGTGCGCTGTTCGCGCTCGCGCTGTGGCGCCGGCGTGTAAGTTGCTGACCGGGTAGACCCTTGAATGGACTAGTGATAAAGACTGAAAGTTGGGCCGGTTCGAAAGAGGAATAAAATGGGAACCTTCAATATAGTCGCCCTAGCCTTACTCGGCGGGCAACTGGCTACGGCCGGATGGATGGGAATAGCATCTTGCGACACGGGGCCCTTCCTCCCGCGGGAATCGAGGGTACGGAGCAGCTCAGGCTGCGCTACCGAATTCTGGACAGAGTATTCTTTTCATGAATATGACGTGGACTCGGGCGAATGGAGAGATGTTGTCTACCCAGTTCTGGTTCAACAGGAGATGTCGTTCCACACGAACGGGTTCAGTATCTCCGTGCATCAGCGGAACAAGCCGCAGTATGATGAAATTACGCGTCCCGAGAGTTATCGGATGCTTCCTTTCTCCGCGCTGAGTGCGCAGCTGCTGGAGGTTGTCAGGATCTACGGGCCCGGTGTCCCGGGTTTGATGGAAGTGGATTGGCGGCATGATTGCTCCGTTTGTGAGTATGAATTTCACACCGTCACGCGGCTCGATGGGAATGAACTGCTGGTGTGGGCCATGCTCGACGTAGATAGTGGGCGTCAAGGATCCCCCTACCCTCAGAATCAGGACCTGAAAATCTGGATCGAGAGTATCCGCCTCTTCGATCAGCGAACCGGCGCTCCCCTAACGGGCTACTACTACACCGCCGGACCTGAGCCGGGCGTGATGGTGGGTGGCACACTGTGGACGCCTGAACCCGCCACCTTTGGCTTGATGGCATGTGCTTTATTCGCGCTCGCGCTGAGGCGCCGGCGTGTAGGCTGCTGACCGGGTTGACCCTTGAAAGGACTAGTGATGAAGAACATGAATGTGGTTTCGTTCGCCCTCGCCGGACTATTGTCGGCCGGGTATGTGTTCGGCGGCACGATGGTGCGTATTGAGGGTACCTCTCACGATGGCACGTTGCGGGCCAGTTGCCTTGAGTATGGCGGCGCATACGCTCGCTGCGATGTCACAAGGGGGTTCCCGGACCCGACGCCCAGCCGGGCTGTCGGCTGGGCGTCAGCCCGACCCGGAGTGCTGGAAGCAGATATCTGGAGCCCTCCCAGGGGGCCCGGATGGACCTGGAACTATGACGTGGAGGCCAGCGCGGATTTCTTTGACACGCTCAGCTTTACCGCGCCCTCTCCAATTTGGGGAGTATCGGTGGATTGGGCGACGAATGCGTTCGGCTCCAGTTTAGTTGTATACCTTGATGCGTATCCAAGGGGGTTGGTTATGCCAGGCAGTGTTATTGACATCGGGGCGAGATTGTACGCCACGAGTGGCCCGTACACCTCCTTAGGATTTTTCGTCAACGGAAGGTGGTGGGCTCGGGTTCGGTCGATTTCCGTCTTTGATGGCGATCCAGGCGAAGGTGGACAGCAGATCCTCAGCGGTATCCGCTACACCAGTTCGTCCGGCGCTCAATACAACGTCATCGGCGCAGTGCCTGAGCCCGGGACGGGGCTGCTGGTGATTGGTGCAGCGGCGATTGGTTGGACGGCATTGCGGCTGCGGCTCAAGCGGGCTGGGTAAAGCTGTTGGCCTACCGCACGGGCCGGTCACGCCGCCCGTGGCGCACGGCGAACCACATCAGGCATAACGCGAACGGCGCCACCAGGGCGAACAGGAGGAAGATGCGGCGGGGAACGTGGTTACGCGCGTGTTCCCGGCGCTCCCCCACCGCATCCACTTCCTCGATCAACTTCCGGATGGCTTCTTTTTCCGACATCGCTCCCAAGTGGCGTTCTAATGCGCCACTTCTTCGGATGCCGACCAGGGCACTCCAGACTCAGTTCGAACATTCGACAAATTGCCGTGATCGTCAAACTCGAAGCCCCGGCTCTCGCCAATGATCTCGAGCTGCGGGTTGGCTTCGATTTCGGGGCGCAGGTTGTCGCTTAGTTCCAATACCCGCAGTTCCATCGTGTTGCGGATCCAGCCGTAGGTGACTTGGCCCAACTCGAGTTTGCCCACCGTCCGCGCCAAGCGCTCCAGGCACTCCCGATCCGTCGAGAAGTGCGGCGGCGTCCGCACCGCGGCCGGCGTGGAAGCGGTGAAGGAGTTGATGTAGGTGGGGTTCCAGTCGATCTTTTCGAGCAGCCGGTCATGGATGACATCCGCCATCCCTAAGCCCACGCCATTGCCGTAAGATTTCGACGAGAGGCCGCGCACGAATAGCCGGTGGATCTTGCCCGCCGTGTCCCAGGGGTTGTACTGGCCCTGCACGCTGCGGTTCACCACCTTGGTGTCCATGCCCGCGCCCGAGATGGTCTTGCCGATCTCATCGAGAATCAGCACGTCCAACTCCGCCACCGGAACGCGCCCCATCCAGCTCTTCACCAGTTGCAGCAACTCTTCTTCGCGCTGCTCCATGCTGTCCACCGGCACCGCGGTCAACTGGCCGGTGTTGTGGTTGGCGTCTTCCAGAATGGCCAAGCCACCCAGGATCTTGCCGGACTTCAGCACCTGGCGGCCCACGGCGCGGATCACTGTCTCAAGACCAAGCTTGTAGGCATAGGTGTGATAGCGCTGCGCCCCGGCAAACTTGCCCAGACCAATGGCCATCATCTTGAACAGGCCAGATTCAATGCCGCCCGCGAAATCCGTGTGCCACTTGACGCGGCCCACCAGCATCACGCCATCCGCGTTAAACGCTTCCTGGTCCATGAACGCTTCAATGCCGTCCGCCGTAGAACCCAGGCTGACCACGCCCAGCTGCGACACCACCGGGCAGCCCATCGCCGCCTCATGCACGCCATAGTGAGCGAGTACATCAGCCTGTCCCTGCGCGGTGGCCGCGCCGTGGCTGCCCATGGCCGGGAAGATGAACGGCTGCATGCCGGCCGACTTCCAGAAGTCGACAACGGCGCGCACGATGGTCGCCAAGTTGGCGATACCGCGCGACCCAACGCCGATGGCCACTCGGGCCCCGGGCTGCAAGCGCGCGGCAAAACCGGCTTGCGAAAGCTCAGCATGAACGGTGCCTGGGATGTCGTGAACCCGGCGGTCAGGGAAGTGCTGCTTAACCAGCAGCAGGCGCGGAAATTCCATACGTCTGGATTATACGATGCTGGTTCTAAGAATCTTATGGACAGCAGCCTCACCAACACGCCTTTCGCCGTGCTGACCACCGTGGTCGCTCCGGCGATTCTCACCAATGCCAGTTCGGTGCTGGCCCTCGGGACGTCCAATCGCATCGCGCGCGTCGTCGACCGGACGCGTTTCCTCACGGACGAACTGAAGCGTCATTCGCCGGAATCAACTGGCTATCAACAGCTGATGCGGCAGATGGGGCGGCTCCGCTCCCGGTCGCAACTGCTGGTGCGGGCACTGCGGATTCTGTATGCTGGCCTCGGTTCTTTTGCGGCCGCCGCGCTGATCACCGTGCTGGGTTCCGCGCTGGCTTACTATGACGTGATGCTGGTGTTCCAGGCACTGGCGTTGGCGGGGCTGCTGATTGGTGTTTTCGCAGTGGGCAGTCTGGTCTATGGCTGCTCCCTGCTGGTGCGGGAGACGCGGTTGGCGCTGGACCAGATTGATGAGGAAGTATCGGATGCGGTATCGGACAGCCGCTCGAAAGGTGATCACACGTAGATGAACCGGCGCGAATTTGTTGGATTGGCGGCCACTGCGCTCAGCACCCCGACGCTGGCCGCGCCGCCGCTACCCCGGGGCTATTCGATTCCGGTGGTGGACCTGTCGCGTGAGACGGCCCGGCAAGTGGTGGTGGATCGCGAAGCCGGACAGTATCTGGGCCACCCCACGACGGTGCTGCAGGAAGACAAC
>JBIKMK010000020.1:0-16320 GCA_044359315.1 Bryobacteraceae bacterium
CATCAATATCGCGCTTGTAGGCGACGCCCATGATGTGGATATGGGAGCCCTTCAGCGGTTTCGACTGCTCATTCAGTGCCCACTGGATCTTGTCCACCACAAAATGCGGCATTTGGCCATTGATGTAGCCCGCCAACTCGATGAAACGCGCCTCGATCCCAGCTTGCTTCGACTTCCAGGAAAGGTAGAACGGATCGATCGGGATGCAGTGCCCGCCCAGGCCTGGGCCCGGGTAGAAAGGCATGAAACCAAAGGGCTTGGTGGCCGCCGCGTCGATCACTTCCCAGACATCGATGCCCATGCGGGAGCACATCACGGCCAGCTCATTCACCAGTCCGATGTTGATCATCCGGAACGTGTTCTCCAGCAACTTGGCCATCTCGGCGGCTTGCGTCGAGCTAACGCCCACCACATGGTCGAGGGCCTGAGAATAGAACAGATGCCCCAACTCTCCACAGGCAGGGGTGGTGCCGCCCACCACTTTGGGAATGTTCTTGGTGTGGAACTGGGGATTGCCCGGGTCCACTCGCTCTGGCGAAAAACAGAGGAAGAACTCTTCACCGGCGCGGAGGCCGCGCTTTTCGAGGATCGGCCGCACCAGTTCGTCGGTGGTGCCGGGATAGGTGGTGGATTCCAGGATCACCAGCATGCCGGCATGGAAGTGCTCCGCAATCGCCTCGCAGGAGGCGACAATGAAGCTCATGTCGGGGTCTTTGGTCTTGCGGAGCGGCGTTGGGACACAGATGTTGATCGTGTCCAGACCAGCAACAGCGGCGAAGTCGGCAGTAGCCCGCAGTTTTCCCGAACGCACCAATTCGGCTACTTCCGCGGACGGAACGTCCTGGATGTAGGACTCTCCGCGGTTGATGGCCTCCACCTTGCGCTCGGCGAGGTCGATTCCGATGACTTCGAAGCCGATCTTGGCGTACTCGACCGCCAGCGGTAGGCCGACATAGCCTAAGCCAACCACGCCCACCTGGGCCGTACGATCTTCGATTTTGGCCCGCAAGCGCTCATAGTGGGCCGAGCGCAGGGGTAGCTGGGCCTCCGCAGTGGTGAACAGCAAATCTCTCCTCAAATTCGGGCACCGCCACCATGCGTAGCGTCAGCCCGATGGCTGAGGCGGGCCCTATTCGTAGTGTAGTATGCCGCTCCCTAACGGCTAGGCGCGGGCGGCCTGCGCTTGGTCATCCGGGATCGCCCGCATGCGCTCCAGTTGCTCGGCCCGCTTTGCGGCCAGCCGCTCCCGCAAAACCTTGTCGAGCGCATTGCGCTGCAGCGGGTTGCTCTTCAAGAACTGACGCGCATTCTCGCGGCCTTGGCCTAAGCGCTCGCCTCGGTAGCTGTACCAGGTGCCGGATTTCTCCACCAGTTGCTCCAGCACGGCCACGTCCAGCAGATCTCCTTCGCGCGAGATTCCTTCGCCATAGAGGATGTCGAACTCGGCTTCGCGGAACGGAGCGGCCACTTTGTTCTTCACCAGCTTCACCTTGGTCCGGTTGCCGATCACGGCTTCGCCATCCTTGATCGGCCCGGAGCGGCGGACTTCGGCGCGCACCGAGGCGTAGAACTTCAGCGCTCGGCCTCCGGTGGTGGTTTCCGGATTGCCAAACACGACGCCAATTTTCTCGCGCACCTGATTGATGAAGATCAGGCAGCAATTAGTTTTCGAAACGGCCCCCGTCAGCTTGCGGAGCGCCTGCGACATCAACCGGGCCTGCAGGCCCATGTGCGAATCGCCCATCTCGCCTTCCAGTTCCGCCTTTGGTACCAGTGCCGCCACGGAATCGACCACCACCACGTCAATGGCACCAGTGGCCACCATGGTGGCCGCGATCTCCAGCGCTTGCTCGCCGGAATCGGGCTGCGAGATCAGCAGTTCGTCCAGTTCAACGCCCAGACGCTTGGCATAATCCGGGTCCAGCGCATGCTCGGCATCAATGAATGCTGCCGCGCCACCCACTCTTTGCGCCTCGGCCACCACATGTAGCGCGAGCGTTGTCTTGCCGGATGACTCCGGGCCAAAGATCTCAATCACCCGGCCTCGCGGGAAGCCGCCGACACCGAGTGCCGCATCCAGCGACACGGAGCCAGAGCTGATCACGGAGACGGGAACCACGGTGCCGGTGCCGTACTGATGCACCGCCCCCTTACCGAACTGCTTGTCCATTTGTAGCAGCGCCTGATGGATCTGGCGCCGGCGGTCGTCAGTCATGGGCATAGACACAATCCTCCATGGCACCTAAGTGCAGGTGGACCGTCAAGATTCTCGTAAAACTTTTGTCTACTCTCTCGCGGGGTAAGAATTGAAGAGTTTCGGACGAACCGCCGATAGCACTCTAGTTGCATGAGGATTGAGACGAACTCTTTCGGGCCCATTGACTGCGCCGACGAGGACATCATTCACTTCCCGCAAGGCCTACCGGGCTTTGAGTACGAGAAGGCGTTTGTGGCCATCGAGCGGCCGAATTCGCAGCCCGTCGTCTTTCTGCAGAGCGTCCAGTCCCCGGGGTTATTCTTTGTCACCCTGCCGGTGGAAACCATTGATCGCGGCTATCAACTGAAGCTGAGCGATGAGTACCGCCGCATCCTGGGTGTCACCGACATGGCGCGCGATCTGTTGAGCCTGGCGATTGTCTGTATGCCGGACGCGGGTATGCCAACGGCAAACCTGCTGGGGCCCATCGTGGTTCAGCGCAAGGACCGCGTCGCGGTGCAGGCCGTGCGCGACGACGCTTTGTATTCGGCGGCTCAGCCATTGTTCCCGGGGGCCGCATAAGATGCTGGTCATCCGGCGGCGCGCGGGCGAATGTCTTCTGTTGGGCGAGAACACCGAAGTTGAGGTACTCGAAATCGAAGGCTCACAAGTGAAGTTGGGGATTCGTGCCCCCAAAGAGGTGCTGATCCTGCGCAAGGAGATCTTCGAGACCTCTCAGGCCAACCGCTCGGCAGCGCGCAACGCGGTGCCGGCAGGATTGGCCGGTTTGCTGGAACGGCTGCGCTAACCCTTGGCTTGACGCGGCCCTTTCCCCGGGGGCGCATACCGCTGTCAAGCGAATCTCAAAATTTCTCTCACACCCCAGAGTTGGGTTCCGATATGCCCCGTGAGGTCAGAACTGGCGGGAAAGGATTTCCCCCCCTTGATCTTGCGTCAGACGGCCGAGCCGCCGGGCGGAACCTACACTTCACGGAGAGAACACAGTGGCATTTTCCACCAACACCAACATCGCTGCCCTGCAGGCGCAAGAGTATCTGCGCGTCAACAGCGACTTCCAGCAAAAGACCATTGGCCGCGTCACCAGCGGCTTGCGCATCACGGCCTCCGGCGACGACGCCGCGGGCTTGGCCATCGCCAACGGGTTCCGTTCCGACCAGGCGGTGTTGACTCAAGGTATCCGTAACGCCAACGACGGTCTCAGCCAGCTGCAGATCATCGACGGCGGCATCAACAACATTTCCAAACTGCTCGACCGCGCCCGCACCCTGGCCACCCAGTCCGCTTCGGGAACCTTTACTGGTTCACGCACGGTGCTGAACAACGAATTCCAGAGCGTCCTCGGTGAAATTGACCGTCAGGCGCAGGCCATCGGCCTGAACACGTCGGGTACGTTCGCCACGTCGCTTTCGGTATTCATCGGCGGCGGCAAGGCCTCCGGCGGTACCACCCAGATCACCAACGGTTCGGTGGCGGTCGATCTGTCGACCTCCACGGTGGACACCAAGAGCCTCGGTTTGAAGGGCGTGCAGGCGAAGGGCATTGCGGGCACTGACATCGGTGCCGGCTCCGCCACCACCAGCCTTTCCACCATTTTTGCCAACTCGCTGAATACGGCCTCACAAGGGGCAGCGAACACCACCAAGTTCACCCTGCGCGGCCCGGGCTTCGCTGGCCAGGGTGTCACGATCAGCGTCAACACCACCGGCGTGGGCAGCACGGCCGATCTGGTGGCCAAAATCAACACGGCGATCGAGGCGGAAGGCAACGCTGGCACTCAGGCCGCGACCGCTTTGAAGAACGCCGGCATTCGCGCTTCCGTTACCACGGACTCCAGCAACCGTCAGCAGTTGACCTTCTCTTCATCCACCACCGCGTTCCAGGTGGAGGCGGTTGACCGGACGGCCAATGCCCTGCTCGGAAACTTTGAGCGTAACGCCTCCATCACTGGTTCCAACACCGACGTTAATGTCAACACCAATACCGCGACTACCCTCGCGATCAAGTTCGACGGTGCCTCGTCGGCGACTTCAGTAACCCTTACCGACAACGGGGCTAACGGCACCACCTCCAAGGGCGAAATCGTCCGGCAGTTGAATGCTGATTCCGGCTTCAGCGCCCTGGGTGTGGCGTCCCTCGACGGCAACCAGATCGTCATCAAGTCCAAGGCCAACAGCTCCACGTCCGCCATCGAAGTGCAGTCTGGTACCTTGGCCACACGGCTTGGGCTCAGCACCACTGCCACCAGCGCGGCCGCTGCATCCACTGGCGCGGACGTAAAGACTCAAGTGCAGGGCCGCAGCGCAGTGCCCAACGGAGCCAATGTCCAGGGCACTGATACCAACGCTCGAGTGACGATCACTGCCGGATCGAACGCGGCGCTGGATCTCACGGTCGGGGGCACCAATGCCGCCCTCACACTGACGGCTGGCAGCAACCTGACCAAGGCGGAAATCGCCAGCGATCTCAATACGCAAATTGCCGCCGGTGGCCTGGCCAACAAAGTGACCGCCTCGGTGGTCGACGACAAGATCGTGTTCACCGCCAACAACTCGGGCGAAAGCATCACCATCAACGCGGCCAGCAACAACGCCTATACAGCGCTGGGCTTCACCGCCGGCAACAGCTACACGTCCAACGTCTTCCTGACCAGCGACACGATCAAGGTTCGCGTCCAGGGCGGCGGCCTGGATGCCCCGGTGGACTTTGACTTGGCGGCGACAACGGCGGGCAGCACCACCGTTCAGAGTGTTCTCACGGACCTGATCAGCAAAGTCACCAACAACAGTAGCCTGGCTGCGGCGGGCATCTCGCTCACCACCGCCACGCAAGGCAATAGTCTGGTGTTCACCGGCAAGGGCGGCGAGCAGTTCCAAGTCTCGGTCACTGGCGATACCCAGAACAAGCTCGGCTTCGGCTCTTTCGCTCTTGGTTCGGGCAACACGTTTGACTACACGACGATCACGGCGGGTGCTGTCCTGACGCCGTCGTTTGACCCGGTGGCGCAAACCTCGACCCTGCAGATCTCGCTCAATGGCGGGGCCTCCAACGGTAATTCTGTTCAAGTGACCCAACTGGCGGACCGCGGCGTCGTCACCGGCGGCAACGCCAGCGCTGTCGGCGCCTCCGACGGTGGCAACGTCATTATCAACATCAACGGCACCGACTACACTGCGGCAGTGGCCAACAGTGCTTCGATCGCGACAGCTGTCGGCAATATCAATACGGCGATCGGTGCAAACGGAACCGCCCGCATCGTGACAGTCGGCGGCAACAGCCGCATTCAAATTGAGACCACTCAGGGCGCCAACACCGTCACGATTTCCGGTGCCTCCACCGCCGCCACCATCTTGGACCTGGGCTTGGTGGCCAATACGACCTCGACCGGCAACTCGGTAGCGGCCATCCGCTCTGACATTGTCGACCAGATCAATACCGCCATTGCCGGCGACGCCGAACTGCGTAATGCCGGATTGCAGGCCTCCCTCACGGGCGGCAGCAGCGACACCCTGAAGATTGAGTCCAACAACGGCACCTACTTCCGCTTGAATACCTTTGGGCAGAAGAATCTGGGCTTCGGCAACAAGGGTGAAACGTTTGCAGGCACGCTGGCCACGGCAGCCCCCGCTGTCAGCGGCAACTTCAACTCAGAAGGTGCCGACGCTTCCACGGCGCTCTCCTTCTCCGATGTCGCCTATGGAGGCGACGACCAAACGGTGAGCATCACCGCCAGCAACTCCTCCGGAGCCAAGCAGAGCCTGAGCGTGGTGCTGCGCAACGACGCCACGTCCCGCACCGGACGCACTATCGACGATGCCGTCAAGGCCATCAACGACGCGCTGCAGCAGTCCAACAACACCACCCTGAATCGCATTGTGGCCGTCAAGGAGAATTCGGCCGGCAGCCAAAAGATCCGGTTCCTGTCCACTGTTTCGGCCTTCGAGGTATCGATCAGTTCCACACCGGGCTCAACGGGCCTCACGCCGCCTGCGGGCAGCCTGGACAAGTCCGCCCGGTTGGGTACCGGTGCCAACAGTGCCATCGACACGCAGGCTGCGGCCGAATCCGCCGTCAGCGCCCTGTCCTCGGCAGTGTCGGCCCTGGGCGATGCCCAAGCCGTCGTCGGTCGCGGTCAGAACCAGCTGAACTTCGCTGTCAACCTGGCCAGCTCCCAGCTGACCAACCTGGCGGCATCGGAATCCCGTATCCGTGACGCCGATCTGGCGGCGGAAGCGGCCAACCTGACCAAGGCGCAGATTGTCTCGCAGGCCGGCGTTGCCGCCCTGGCGCAGGCCAACTCCGCCCCGCAGGCTGTGCTGGCCCTCCTCCGGGGTTAAGCTCAGCGGCTAATTGAGTGGCTCTTCCGGTCTGGTGCCGCGGGGTGGGCGTTGACGCGCCCGCCTCCGGCCCCGGCCGGGGTGCTCTCTTGAGGTCTCGTAGCGGATCGCTGTTTCTCAATTCATCCCATCCCACTCACCGGTGACGCCAACCGCGTGCTGCCTAGGGGCAGAGCGGAGCGGGCGTTTCGACTGCTGTCTCGACACTTCTGCAATTCCAACCGTTGGAATGCTGCGTTAAGGAACCTTGTGACTGCCTCACCCCATCGCGCCAACTTTCATCGCGCCGTGGCCCACCACCGGTCTGGCCGGTTGCGCCAAGCAGAACGCGTGCTTTCACGCATTCTGGCTGAGCACCCGGAAGATCCCGATGCGTTGGACCTGCTGGGTGTGATCGCCGCCGAAAGCGGTCAGGCGGACCGGGCCTGCAGCCTGATCGCCCAAGCCATCCGGCTGGGCGGCCCGACGGCCACCTACTGCTCCCATCTGGGGGCCATTCTCGAACACCAACAGAATCTTTCCGGGGCCATTGCCTGTTACCGTCAGGCACTGGATCAACAGCCCGACGACGCGGGCATTCTCTGGCGGCTGGGCAACCTGCTCCATCGCGGCGGCCAGTTGGAAGAAGCGGCGCAGCAGTACGAACGCTGCACCGTGCTGGCGCCCACCAACGCTGAGGCCTGGTTCAACCTGGGCGTCACGCTGACCATGCTCAACCGGCCGGCCGACGGGCTGCGCTGCTATGAGCGCACGCTGGCGTTGTCACCCAAGCACAAGGACGCGCACAACAACCTCGGGATCCTGCTGCACGCCAGTGGACGTCTGGACAGCGCGGTGGCCTCCTATCGCCGGGCGCTGCATCATGCGCCGCACTATGGCGAAGCACGCTATAACCTGGGCCTCGCGCTGCAACAGCAGGACCGGCTGGACGAAGCGGCCAGCACGTATCGCCGCCTGTTGGGTGACTGGCCGCACCACCGCGAAGCGCACAACAATCTGGGCAACGTGCTGCTGGCGCTGAATGATCTGGACGGCGCCGTAACCAGCTACCAGCGCGCCTTGACGTTTGATCCGCACCATGCGGAAGCCAACTGGAACATGGGACTGGTCCGCTTGTTGAAGGGCGATCTGGCCGCCGGCTGGCGCGGCTTTGAGTGGCGCTTCGACCAGGTGCGCAGCATCCGCCGCCATGGCGAACATCCCCGCTGGGCGGGCCAGGATCTGAACGGTGGCCGCGTTCTGCTGTGGGCCGAGCAAGGCTTGGGCGATACGCTGCAGTTCATCCGCTACGCCGCCTTGGCGGAAGCCCGGGGCACCTCCGTGGTGGTGGAATGTCATGCCCCGCTGGTGCCCCTGCTGCGAACTGTGCCGGGTGTCGGGGAAGTGTATGCCATTGGTGAGGAACTGCCCTTGATCGAAGCGCAGATTCCGATCATGAGCTTGCCGCTGCTGTTCGGCACGACGCTGGAGACGGTGCCCGCGCCGATCCCCTATGTGGAAGTTCCCACGGAAGCCAATCAGCAATGGGAAGCGCGCCTCAAACAGTTTGACGGGCCCCGGATCGGGCTGGTCTGGCTGGGCAATCCGAATCACAAGAACGATCACCACCGCTCCATCCCGCTCGACACCATTCGGCCTCTGCTGGAACTGGGCGTCCACTGGTTCACGTTGCAGCCGGACGTCAAGGCTCCCGAGGGCATGGTCTCGTTGGCGGAGCACTTGCACACCTTTGTCGACACCGCCGCGGCCATCTCCCAGATGGATCTGGTGATCAGCGTCGATACTTCGGTGGCGCATCTGGCGGGGTCGCTGGGATGTCCGGTGTGGGCGCTGATTCCCCATGCGCCCGACTGGCGCTGGATGCTCGACCGGCCGGATAGTCCCTGGTATCCGTCGATGACGCTCTACCGTCAGCCGCGCCGGGGCGACTGGGACAGCGTGATCGCCCAGGTGAAGCACGATCTGGCGGAGGCGGCCGGCAAACGCGGGCACTCCTTGACTCTATCCAGCGGGTTCTCAACCGCGGTCGTCTAGGCACGCCTGCGCGTCAGTCAAGCCGCTTCTTGAAGCGCAAGACGCTGACGGCCAGAATCAAGGTCCCGATGCCCAACAGCGCCAGCATCTGCGGCCAGTAAGTCTCCGCGCCATTGCCCTTCAGAAACACGCCCCGTACGATCTCCATGTAGTACCGCAGCGGGTTGACGTAAGTGATCCACTGCGCCACTTCCGGCATGTTGCGGATGGGGAACGTGAAGCCGCTCAACATGAAGGCCGGCTGAAAGAACATCGACGTGGACAACATCGCCTGCTGCTGCGTCTGCGCCAGCGTGGAGATGAAGAGCCCCGCGCCCAGTGTCGTCATCAGGAACAGCACGGTAGAAGCAGCCAGAAAGGCAAAGCTCCCGCGGAACGGTACTTGGAAAAGCACCAGTGCCACGCCGGTCACCATCACCAGATTCACCATGCCGACTAAGGCGAACGGCAAGGTCTTGCCCAGCATCAGCTCGATGGGCTGAATGGGTGTCACCATCAGCTGCTCCATCGTGCCAATCTCTTTCTCGCGCACAATGGCCATGGCCGTCACCATGATGGTGACCAGCACCAGGATGTTGGCAATGACACCGGGGATAAAGTAGTTGCGGCTCAGCAGGTCAGGATTGAACCAGACACGGTCGGCGGAGGTGACGCGCGGGATCACCACCCGCAGCGGTTCCAGCACCGCGCGGCCCACCAGCCGGTCCTGCTGCCAGCGGGCCAGCCATTCCGCCGAGTAAGTGGACACGACTCCGGCCGCCTGGGATGAGATCAGCGAAGCCGCATTCGAGTTGGTGCCGTCGATCAGAATCTGCATGGTGGCCGTCTGTCCGCGCGCCAGATCCCGCGCGAAGCCTGGCAGGATGCGCGCCACGGCTTGCACGTCGCCACGGTCCAGCATCAGGTCAGGGTCCGATTCCGCTGCGGCATCGACGACCACAAAGAAGCGCGACCCGGCAAAGCGGGCCCGCAACTCGCGGCTGGCGGGCGTCCGGTCGCCATCAATGAATGCCAGGCGTGAATGCTCCACGTCCAGGTTGACCGCATAGCCAAAGATCAGCAGCTGCAGCACAGGCGGCATGATGAGCATGACCCGCATGCGCGGCTCCCGCAGTGCCTGCAGCAGTTCCTTGCGAATGATATGACGCAACCGGTCCCACATCGTTAAGCCACCTTCAAGCGCATCTTGCGCATGGTCCGGACAAAAACGAACAACGCGTAGAGCGCGAGAAACAGCACCTCTACCCACATCACCCGCAGCGAGACACCCTTGAGGAAGATGCCCTTCAGAATGGTGATGAAATACCGCGCGGGCACCAGATAAGAGATGCCCTGGATCACCAGCGGCATGTTCTCGGTGGAGTAAATGAAGCCGGAAAGCAGGAAGGCCGGCAGGAAGCTGGTGAGCATGCCCATCTGATACGCCATCGCCTGACTCTTGGCCACGGTGGAGAGCATGATGCCCCAGCAGAGCACGCCAAACAGGAATAACATGCTGATCCCGAACAGCTCCACCACACTGCCCTTGAGCGGGACATCGAAGATGAAGACCGCGGCGATCAGGCACACCACCATGTCCACCATGCCCACCGCAAAGAAGGCCGTCAGCTTGCCCAGCAGCAGTTCCACCGGGCGCACCGGCGTCGAAACCAGCTGCTCCATGGTGCCGGTCTCCCATTCGCGCGCCACCGTGAGCGAGGTCAACATGGAGGCGATGATCATCAGGATGACGGCGATCAGGCCCGGGACGATGTAGTTGCGCGACCGGAGATCGTCGTTGTAGACGATGCGCGCACGCAGGTCCACGGGCTGTCTGGTCTTGGGCAGCCCCCGGAGATTCTGCCCTCGCTCTCGCTGCTCCAGCGCAAACTGCCGCACGATGTTCTCCGCATAACCGCGGGCAATGGCTGCAGTGTTGGAGTCACTGCCGTCCACCAGCAGCTGAACTTGGGCCGTCTGTCCCTGGGCGATGTGCCGGGAGAAGTTCTCGGGCACGACGATGGCCACCAGGGCCTGGCCGCTATCGATCTGGGTGTTGATCTGCCGCGTACTGGAGACATGGCCGGTCACGGCAAAGTATCCGGAACTGGAGAAGCGCTCAATCAAGGCACGGCTCTCAGGCGAGCGGTCCCGGTCATCCACCACGGTGAGGATGCGGTTGACATCCAGCGACAGCGCATAGCCAAACATCAGCAGGATCACCAGCGGCAGCGTCAACGAAATGCTCAGGCTGCGCGGGTCCCGCGTGATGTGCAGAAACTCTTTGCGGGCGATGGCGCGGTAGCGGCGGAAGTTCATGGCCGGACCGCCTGGAGAGCTTCGATCGCCTCGATGGTTTCGATGAACACATCCGCCATGGTGGGCGACGCCAGTTCCGGTTGCCGCGCGGCGAGCGCGGTCTTCAAGTCCGCGGGCGTGCCCAGCGCCACCATCCTGCCGCCATACATCAACGAGACGCGGTGGCAGTATTCGGCCTCATCCATGTAATGCGTGGTGACGAAGACGGTTTTGCCTTCGGCCGCCATCTGATAGATCAGCTCCCAGAAGCCACGGCGGGCGATGGGGTCAACGCCCGAGGTCGGCTCATCAAGAAACACGATGGCGGGCTCATGCAGAATGGCACAGCCCAGCGCCAGGCGTTGTTTGTAGCCGCCGGACAGCAGGCGGGTCATGTCGTGGCGGCGATCCTCGATGCGGGCCATCTTCAAGGCGAACGCTTTCCGCTCGGCCCGCTTGTCCGGTGCGACGCCATAGATGCCGGAGAAGAAGTCGATGTTCTCTTCCACCGTCAGGTCGTCATAGAGCGAGAACTTCTGCGACATATAGCCGATTGATCGCTTGACCAGTTCCGGCTGCGTGGCGACGTCGTAGCCCAGCACGGTGGCCCGTCCGGAGGTGGGTGCCAGCAGGCCGCACAGCACGCGGATGGTGGTGGATTTGCCCGCGCCATTGGGGCCCAGGAAACCAAAGATCTCACCACGCTGGACCGTCAGGTTGACGTCGTCGACCGCGACGAAATCGCCAAAGCGCTTGGTCAAGTGTTCGATCACCACCGCAGGGCCGCTCATGCCGCCTGCCTTTCGATGGCCGCGACAAAAGCCGCTTCCAGCGTTGAGGCTCCGTAGAGCTGCTTCAAGGCCGCCGGAGAGTCACAGTGGATCAGCCGGCCGTGGTGCAGCAGGCCGACACGATGGCAGCGCTCCGCTTCATCCAGGTATGCGGTGGAGACCATCAGCGTCAGACCCTGGGCCACCAGCTCATCCAGGATCACCCAGAAATCCCGGCGCGACAACGGATCGACACCGTTGGTGGGTTCATCCAGAAACAGAATCCGGGGATGATGCAGCAGCGTGCACATCAACGCCAGCTTCTGCTTCATGCCGCCTGAAAGCTTGCCCGCCGGGCGCGTCCGAAACGGGGCCATGCGCGTCATGGCCAGTAGCCGGACCATCAGCGCATCGCGATCACCGCCGGTGACGCCGAACAGGTCGGCGTAGAAGGCCATGTTCTCTTCCACCGTCAGATCGGTGTACAGCCCGAACCGCTGCGCCATGTATCCGATCTTGTCCTTCACCTGATCCAGATGCGTGCCTACCTCATCGCCCTCCACCAGCACCTGGCCTTCGGTGGGATCAAGAAGGCCACTCAACATGCGGAGTGTGGTGGTCTTGCCGGCGCCATCCGGACCCACCAGGCCAAACACTTCGCCCGTCGCCACCGACAGCGACAACCCGTCCACCGCCGTGACGGTGCCAAAGCGGCGGGTGACGTGGCGGAGCTCGATGGCGGTAGGGGAGGGCATCGCGCGCGGTTACTTTTCGTCCGTGAGGATCTCGGCGTCAACGGGCATGTTGGACTTCAATTCGCGCGCCGTATTGTTGACGTCCACCTTGATCCGGTACACCAGCTTCACCCGTTCCTCCTTGGTCTGGATCTGTTTAGGGGTGAACTCCGCTTCCGAAGCGATGAATGAAACGCGCCCCTCATAGACTTTGCCGCGATAAGAGTCGGTGGTGATCTTCACGCGCTGCCCCAGCTTGACGCGGCCCAACTGCGTTTCGCTGACGTAGCCGCGCAGCCAGGGATGGTCCAGGTCGCCAATCGACAGCAGGCTGGTGCCAGAAGCCACCACATCCCCCACCTCCGTGCTCTTCACCATCACGACACCGTCGGCGGGGGCGAACACCTGCGTGTCCGCCAGCTGCGTTTCAAACACCTGGGCGTTCAGGCGGGCCCGCTCCATTTCAGCGCGACGCGTGACGGCTTCCTGCTCGCGTTGGCGGACCGCTACCCGGGAGGCTTCCGCCAACCGCAGCGCCGCCGTCGCGCGGGCGACACTGGCCCGGGCGGCCTCCAATTCTTCCGCCCGCGGCCCTTCTTCGACCATCGCCAGGCGCTCCTCGGCCTGACGCAGGGCGGCGTTCAGCGATTCCTTCCGGGTGCGCCACTGGTCATACTGCGCCGTTGAAATGTCATCGTTCTGGTGGAGTTTCCGAGCGCGGTCCCAATCTGCCGAGGCCAGCTTGAACTGAACGCGCAGATCCTCCACCGCGGCTTGCGACGCGCGCTTTTCCTGGGGACGGCTGCCTGCCTCCAACTGCCGCAAGACGGCCTGGGTTTGGGCCAGTTCGGCGCGCCGGAGTGCGATCTCTGATTCGCTGGCCGCTTTCTGGTACTCCACTGCCAGGCCCGTCTGCGCCAGTTGCGTTTCCGCCACCCGCACGGCGGCCTGCTCCCGGTCTCTGGTTTGGGCCACTTGCTGCGGGTCGATCCGCGCCAGCAGCGCCCCCTTCTTGACTGACGTCCCTTCGTCCGCCGTCAGCTCCACCAAGCGCCCCGCGGTCTTGAAGCTGATCTCATACTGCTTCAGTTCCAGATTGCCGGACAGCAAGATGCGGCCGTCGCCACTCGCCTGGGTGGTCCGCCACCAGTAGAAGCCGCCACCCGCGGCAGCGGCCAGAATCACGAAGGGAAGTACGCGTTTCATGAAAAGGTGTCCTTACCGGATCGTCCGGGAGATGGTGCCCAGCGCCGCCGTGTAGTCAAGCCGTGCTGCGTTGTGGCTGAACAGTGCCGCCAGATAGTTGTCCCGGGCACGCACCAGGCGCGTCTGCGCATCAGTCAGCTCCAGCGAGTTGGTGACGCCGGCCTCATAGCGGCGCTTGGCCTGCTCCACTTCGGTCTGCGCCAGCTGAGCGCCCAGTTCGGCGGTCTTCAATTGGCTCTCGGCCGCCCGCACACCGTCGGCGGCCAGACGCAGTTCCAACTGGATCTGTTGCTGGAGGTCTCGGGTCCGGATCTGTTCCGCCCGCCAGGCCGAACCCGCTTCCGCGCGCCGGGCGTCGCGACGGCCGCCATCAAACACCGGCAGCCGCACCGCTACGCCCACCGAACGCGTGGGGATGGAGTTGTTGGCGGAAGGGCCCGTCGTGCCGTAGTCGCCTGAAGCTACCACCGACGGCAGCCGTTCCCATTTCGCCGCTTCGTAGCTGGCGCGAACGGCCGTTTCGCGGGCCTGCTGTGCCTTCAGGTCAGCCCGCTCCGGGGCGGGAGTGCTACTCAGGTCAACCGCTTGATAGGCCAGTTTATCGGTCAGCCGGACGGTGTCCTTCATCGGGATGCCCGCTTCCCGCAGCAGCCGCAATTGCGCGCGGGAGAGTTCATTGCGGGCGACCAGCAGACGTTGCTGCTCATTGGCCAGCTGCACTTGCGCCCGGGTGATCTCAATGCCGGTGCCGGTGCCGGCATCTTTCTGCGAACGCGTCAGCTTCACGATGGCCTCAGACAGGGTGACGTTGGCCTCAGCGGATTCGACGTTGGCCTGGGCGGCCAGTGCAGCCAGATAGGCCCGTGCCACCCGTTCGATGGTCTGGTCAGCGGCCGCCTCCACCTCGGCCCGGGCCTGATCAGCCCCCCGGCGGCCAGCCTGGTAGCGCTTGAGGGCTGCCAGATCAAACACCGTTTGGGTGGCGGTGGCCCGCAGATCGTAAACGCTGAATGGTCCGGCCAGCGATGGAATCGCGCCGATGCCGGGAATCGAAAAGTTCAGGCCAAACGTCCGCAGATTGCGGGTTTGGTCAGCGTAGCCCAGTCCGGCATCGACATTCGGCAACAATGCGGCCAGGCTCTGCCGTTGGCGGGCCAGGGCGGCATTCACGGCTTCCCGGGCCAGTTGCGTCCGGGTGGCGCCATCCGGGGCCAAGGCCAAGTCCACCGCCTGCTTGAGCGACAGCTCCAGCACGTCCTCGGCCTTCAGCGCCGGGGCTCCCGCGGCTAGGGCCAGCAGCCCCACGGTGGCTGGCCAAAACAGTCTACGCATGGGCTAACTCCAGAAGCGTGGCCCGCGCCCGCAGGCCACCGGCACCGAAGGCCACCAACTTGGCCAGCACGGTGTCCATGTTGTCCAAAGGTGCGGGGTCACCGGAAATCGCTCGCAGAATCGGTTCCGCGGCCAAGGTGTGGATCGTCAGGCCCACCAGGAAATGCATTCGCCACCCCAGTTCCGTGGCGGTGAGCTCCGGCAGGCGCTGACTGAATGCCGACGCGAAGCGGTGCGCGCTGGGCTGCAAGTGGGTTTCAAAGATGCGCTGGAACAGGTCCGGGCGCTCCACGTACATCCGGGCCACCAAAGCCTTGTGCTTGGCCATCTCCAGGGCGGGCCGGAAAAGGCAGGTCAGCGCATCCTCCAGTGAGGCATCCGCGGGAAGGGCGTCCAACAATGCCAGGCGGCGCGCCGTCATCGGTTCCACCAGACGGGTGAAGACGGCCAGGATCAGTTCGTCCTTTGACCGGAAGTGGTAATTGACGGCCGCCAGATTGACGCCAGCCGCCGAGGTGATATCCCGCAAAGAGGTCGCATCCAGACCCCGCTTGGCCAGGAGCCGTTCTGCGGCATCCAGGATGCGGTCTTTGGTGGAGCCCTCGTTCATACGTTCGTTTCAATGATACGTTTGATTCATTCGAGAGGTCAAGTGTGTACGTTCGTTGAACACTAAAATGCACCATTCTTGACATTAAAGAATCTCAACGTATGAGGATTTTCCTCAAATCGATTTCGCTGAGGAGATTTTGTGAAGATATTTCTGTTTGCGCTTTTGGCTGTTTTGAATGTCGCCGCGGTGTCGGCCCAGACGACGGATGCGCAGGTGCGTGTGCTCCATGCTTCCCCGGACGCCCCGCCGGTGAATGTCCGCGTGAATGGTAACGTGGTGTTCGAAGGCTTGCCGTATAAAGGATTTACAGGCTACGTCCCGCTGCGGGCGGGCACCTATGTCTTTGAGGTCGAGGTGGCCCCCATGGGTCCAGTGGTTCTTCGCGAAACCTTCACCGTCGCGGCCAATGTGGCGTATACGTTTATGGCCGTAGGCCGCGTGAGCGGCGGTTCAAACCCTTTGCAGCTCTACGGCTACGGCGACGACCCGGCACCGGTGATGGGCCAGGCGCGCTTCCGGGTGGTTCACGCGGCCCCTTCCGCACCGTCGGTGGACGTTTACGCGAGCTCGCCCTACCTGGCGCTTGGTTCTCTCACGCCGGCCCTGCGCAACGTTCCATTTGCCGCAGCGGGCCCCTTCCTCTCGGTTCCGGCGGGGTTGTATCAGGCGCGGGTGACGGTTGCCGGAACTCGCACGGTGGCCATTGATTCCGGCGCGGTCTCGCTGATGGGAAATACCGTACGGACGGTAGTGGCCCTTGATCCGGACCGGCCGGGCGGACCTTTCCAGTTGCTGTTTCTTC
>JBIKMK010000379.1:0-4847 GCA_044359315.1 Bryobacteraceae bacterium
CTCAGGATGTCGGTCCGCTCCGGCGTGCCCGTCGCCAGCAGTGCCTCGTATTCGGCATCCAGCGTCACGTAACGCTCAATCGCTGGGCAGTTGGCCTTGATTTCTTCGACGAGGCCCGCGAAATCCTGCTCATACAGCAGCATCCGCGCGCCGGAATGGTTCAGGATGGCCACCAGTTCACTGGCCGACAACCGCACATTCAGCGGCATGACGACGCCACCGGCCATCACCACGCCGTAGTAGCCTTCGATCAACTGGTGGTTGTTGAAGCTGAGATACGCGACGCGGTCCTGGGACTGGACACCCCATTGCCTCAGCGCCGAGGCAAGCCGCTGAGCGCGCTCACCAAACTCGCCATAGGTGAATGTCTTGCCGCCGCAGACAATACCCACCTTGCGGCTGAACAGGTCGATCGCCCGGTGGAGGCAGCGAATCGGGGTTAAGGGAACGAACATAGTGACCTCAAAAGAGCAACATGGCGGACCCGAGAGCCCGGTGAGCAACCAGCATATCTCGACTCTGCGGTCCAGGTTAAGCGCTCGCGCCCTGGTGCACGCCGCCGGGGAATAAGCTACGGCCGCAACCGGATCTCAGCAGTGTATGAAGGCTCTCCTGATTAGCTTGATGGCTACCGCTGCCTACGCGGCTGATACGTCTCCCCTGGTCAACCACGCAGCACCGTCGCTGACGGGCAAGGCGTGGATCAATGCGCCGGAAGGCGCACCACTGACAATCGCCGGACGGCACGGTAAGGTCACCGTGGTGCATTTCTGGACCTTTGCCTGCATCAATTGCCGCCACAACCTGCCCTCCTACGATCGCTGGCACCAACAGTTCGCGGCCCGCGATGTGGCCATCATCGGGGTCCATACGCCGGAACTCGAACACGAAAAGAGATTCGCCAATGTGGCGGCGGAAACCAGAAAGCTCGGCATCAAGTACCCGGTGCTGTTTGACCCGGACTACACCAACTGGAACCGCTGGAAGCAGCAGTTCTGGCCCACCGTCTACGTGATCGACAAGAAGGGCACGGTCCGCGGTGCCTGGCTGGGTGAGCTGAACTATGGCGGTCAACAGGGCGAAGCGAAGATGGCCAATCTGATCGAAGAACTGCTGGCCCAATAGTCAGGACACGCGAGGCTCCGCCGGAAGTGACAACCCCTGACAAGCGTCCGGCACACCGCTCGCTGGCGCGCCCGGCTCGGTAGAAGCTGATCGTTACCGAGCCACGACCGCAACGGAGTGGGTTTGCCCAGGCTTCTGCACGAGAACCCTTACACTGAAGACTCATGGCTCCAGCGCTGAACGTTCGGATCAAGGGCGGCGGCGTGGCGGCGGCTTGTTGCCAAACTTTGCTCACCCAGGCGAACGTAGCTTTCCGGCGCGAACCGGCACCTCGACCCAAGGTTCCAGCGGTGATGTTGAGCCCGGCCACGCAATCCTTGCTCACCGATGTTTTCGGCCGTCGGGACCTGCTGGATGGTCTCCACCTGGTCCGGCGACGGATGGTCAGTTGGGGTTCGGGCGATCTGGTGGCATTGCCGCATTCGGCGGTAGTGGTCTCGGAAGAAGAGCTACTGCGACGTCTGGCCGCCGCCACACCAGCCAGTGAGGTGATGGGCGAAGGTGGCGGCAACACCGATGGATCAGCCGCCACTTGGACCATTCAAGCTTCCGGCACTATGGGAGACGCTGCACCATTGCGGGAGTTTGGTTCACGCCCCGCCATGGCCGCGCAGGTGAAGCTGACGGACCAAGCTGATACCCAGGCCTGCTCCATGGAAGCCGTTGTCGATGGCTGGTTGTTTCTGGTGCCGTCCGGGGTGGAGACCGCGTGGCTGCTGGCGGCCGGTGGCCCGGTGGAGACACTGCTCAGCCAGAGCCGCCAGATCAGTCCTCAGATCGAAAGCGTGATTGCCGGCGGTGGCAGCTTCCCCTCTCATCCCCGCATAGCGGAGTCACTCTGCGCACCGGGCTTTCTCGCCTGTGGCTCCGCCGCGATTGCCTTTGATCCACTTTGCGGCGACGGTACGGGCCATGCAGTGCGGGAAGCGATTTTGGCATGCGCGATCACGCGGGCACAGCAGTTACAGACCGCACCCGATGATCTGCTGTGGGAGTATCGCCTCCGGCTGTGGTCCGGCTTCAAGCGGCATCTGGAGCACTGCCATGAGTTCTACTCCACCGGCGGCACCAGCGATTGGTGGAAGGCCCAGTGTGCGGCCATCGAAGAAGGGTTGCGCTGGATGGCCACCCAACGCTCGCCGGTCCCGCTGGGCCGTTACCGGCTGAATGGCTTCTCGCTGGAACGCTCAGCGGCGTAGGCCTTGGTTATGGGCCACTTTCCTCAAGCCTGACGCGCGCATTGGCCCCCACTGCGGAAGTCGCCAGGTGAACTCCGCTTGGGTCCCACACCCGGAGGAGATGTTTTGATATAGTTCCGCAAGCAAGGGGACCGCCATATGTACACATTCAGAATCCTTCTCAGTACCGCCATGCTCACCGCCGCCGCCTGGGCGCAGGTGGCGACTTCCACCATTTTCGGAACCGTCACCGACAGCTCCGGCGCCGCCGTAGCGGGAGCCAAAGTGACCGCCATCAATCCGGCCACCCGTGTTCCGGAAACGGTGGAAGCCAATGCGGACGGCAACTACATTTTCCCCAACCTCCGGCCGGGCACCTACAACATTGCCGTCGAGGCCGGCGGCTTTAAGCGCTCCCAACAGAGCGGCGTGTTGGTTGAAGTGAACCAGCGGGCCCGCGTGGATATTGCCCTCAGCGTGGGCGAGGTAAAGGAAACGATTGAAGTATCCGGCAATGTCTCTACCGTCGATACCTTTTCGGCGACGGTGAAGGAAGTGGTGGACTCCAACCGCATGGTGGATCTGCCCTTGAATGGACGCAATGCTCTCCAACTCCAAGCGCTGCTGCCTGGATCGATTCAAATGGGAGCCGGCTCCGCCGCATCGCTGATTGCCCTGAACACCAGCATCGTCTTCGCGGTGAATGGCGCGCGGCCCAACCAGTCCTCCTACACCCTCGACGGCGGCTTGAACATGGACATGTACAACAACCTGCCGGCCGCCTTCCCCAATCCGGACGCGCTGCAGGAGTTCTCCATCCTCCAGAACTCGTATTCGGCCGTCAGCGGACGCAACGCGGGCGCGGTGATCAACATGGTCACCAAGTCCGGCACCAACCAGGTCCATGGCGTACTGTATGACTTTCTGCGCAACGACAAACTGAACACGCGCAACTTCTTTGCGGCCCGGCCCGATCCACTGAAGCGCAATCAGTTCGGCGGCACCTTTGGGGCACCGGTGCTGATCCCCAAGCTCTACAACGGCAAGGACCGCACGTTTGTCTTCTTCGCCACGGAGTTCACGCGGCAGCGTTTTGGACAGACGTCGTCGTCCTCCATCATGCCGAGCGCGCTGGAACGTACCGGTGATTTTTCGCAATCCCGCTTGCCGGCGGGCCGTTTCGTGGCGGATCCCAATACGGTGACGGCCACCAGCACCGGCGTGCCCTTCCCGAACAATCAGGTTCCTACCTCCCGCCTGGACCCGGTGGCCCAGAACTTTACCCGGGCATTTCTGCCGCTGCCCAATTCACCCGGCAATATTCTGTCGTACAACGTTTCATTGCCGACCGAAGAAGACCAGTACACCCTGAAGCTGGACCACAGCTTCAGTGACAAGAACAAGGCCAGCCTCCGCTATCTTTATTCTGACTACCGGATCAACTTCAACCACACTCTGCCGGCATTCAACTCCAACAACAACTGGTCCACGCACAACGCGACGATCAATGATTCGCACATCTTCTCGCCCAACGTGGTCAACAATGCCACCTTCACGTTTGCGCGGAACACGTTCATCCGGTCGCCCTTGCCCACCGCCGGTGCGGCGGACTGGGCGGCGCTGGGGTGCCGCGGCTGTGTGTCGCTGGCGCCTCCCGGCAACCCGACCGATTGGTCAATCAATGTACAGAATGGCTTTGGCGCACGAATCAATACGGCGTTCTTTAGCTACATGCAGAACTACCAGTTCCTCGACACGATCACAGTCACCAAGAACAACCACCTGCTCTCATTTGGTGCCGACGTGGCCTTTGTCCGGCGCAATGGACGGGAGTTTTTCCAGGTGACGCCGCAATGGGGTTTTGACGGCCAGCGCTCCAATGCCTTTTACGGCTACGCGGACTTCATGCTGGGCGCCCCTCGCAGCGTCTTCCAGAATTCGCCGCTGCGGGCTTATCAGTACAAGTGGACGCCGTTTCTGTACTTCAACGACGACTGGCGCGTGAATCGCCGTCTCACCATCAACCTTGGCATCCGCTGGGAGCCCTACTTGACGGTGAAGGAAAAGAATGGTGAACTCGGAGCCTTCCGCCCCGGACAGCAGTCGCAGATCTGGCAGAGGGCTCCCCTCGGGGCCTTGTTCCCCGGGGACCAGGGCGTCCCCAACGGCATTACACCCAACCGCATGGCCCGTTTCTCGCCTCGTTTCGGCTTGGCCTGGGACCCCAACGGAAAGGGCAAGACCAGCATCCGCCTGGGCTATGGTGTTTTCTCCGATACGCTACGTCTGGTTGCGCTCAACACCAATTCCACCAATCAGCCCTTCTCGCTGGGTTTGACCACGTTCGACATTCCCTTTAGCGAGCCCTATCGCAATGCGCCGACGGTACTGCCGGCCTTGGTGAGCTACGGCGCGCCGACGGCGGCGGACCGGCCGACCCGCAATTTCATTGCGCCCGTGCGTCACAATTCGATCGACCCGGCTTTCACCGCGGGCTACATGCAGCAGTGGAACGTCAACCTCCAGCAGGAGTTCTGGAAGAAC
>JBIKMK010000376.1:0-4859 GCA_044359315.1 Bryobacteraceae bacterium
CCGCACGGCGCAGCTTTGCCGCGAAGTTCATCACCAAGGACGTGAACAAGCTGATCAACCTGCCGCTGCTGAAAGATCACCAATCAGCCGGCGTCACGCTAGCGCTGAAGAACCTGTCGCACGGCCTGGTGAACAACGTCAGCCGCAGCCACTCCACCGCATCGCTCAACGCCTGCGGCGCCTTCATCCCGGCCGTGGTCTCCATTCCCACCATCCGCAACAAGGCCGTGCTGCACATCATGGACGGCATCAAGGCGCTTTACCACGGCGGCCCAGGAGCTCGCCCTCAGTTCGTGTGGGAGCACAAGACGATGTTCTTCGCGTCCGATCCGGTGGCGCTTGACCACATCGGCTGGCAGGAACTGGACGAGAAGCGCCTGGCTGTCGGCCGCCTGAAGTTGGCCGATGAACTGCCCGATAAGTTTTCTACCTTTGTGCGCAAGCAGCCGGAGCATGTGGAGATGGCGGGCGCGCTGGGGTTGGGCGAGTGGGATCTGAAGAAGATTGATGTGCGGCGGTTGAAGCTGGGGTAACGCGGTACAACGACGCTAGAAGGTAGGTTGCAAAGATGTTCTGCGTCATTGCGGCGTCGGCTTGGCGGCTTGCTCTACTGTCTTTTGGCCTGTCGGGCATCATCCTGGGTGGCTGGCCTGATACACCCCGCGGAATTGATCTCACCAAGCTCCGCCACTTCCGGCTTGAGAAGGTCAGGGCCGCCGACATTGAGCGCGAAGAGGCTTTTGCGTTTGACGGGATAACCGCCACGGACCTCGGAGAGACGAACGAAGTACGTTTGTCTGGCCGCGGGACCACAGGGCGGACTTGGGTGGTCTATCTCCGGTACATAAGCCACATTTGGAAGGGCGATCTGGACGGCAATGGTCAACTCGACTATGTTCTGTACGCGAACGGACCGCTGATGAATGGCAGTCGGACGCCAGTCTATTCGATCTCCATTTTGCTGATGGACGAAGAGAGAATGCCTGTTCCCTTCTTGGCGTTCATGTACGACGCGCCGGAAGCGGCGGGTGTCCCGAACCTGGTTGATCTGGACAATGACGGCCGCGCGGAGCTCGCCGTCAGCACCTATGACGACAATTCTTCCGACCCAAGGGTTGACCCAAACTGCTCTGGCCACTGGGTCACCCAACTTTATCGTTTTGAGGGGCTAGCCGTTCGCGAGTTTCGAGGGCGAGTCGGAGGAATAAGTTTCCCCTTAATCCACAACTGGACCTACCGGGGAACGGAGTGCGCCGAGCTCGATCAGCCGAAGACGGAGATCCAGCCAGCAGAACTGCGCGACGGGAGCACAGACCGAACCTTTGCAGCGACGACCTTGAGTAAGCAGCCCAATGATGGGGCACAAGAATTTGACATCGTGCCAGTAAACGGGTGCCGCGAAATCTGGCCCCTCGTTGTTGTTTGGGACCAGAAGACGGATCGAACCATCACCTTCATGATTCTGTATAACGATCGAATGGCTGGCCTGGCGCGCTCACTATGGGACAGGCGTTCCCGATTAGACCTTCGGGGCGTTAGCCCCGGCAGTTTTCCCGGGCGATGTAATGTGAATTTGGTTTGGGCTAGGTGAGGCATCCCGGCTGGGCGCATTGATCGGTTTCGAATAATCTGTGCGAGCGTTGGAGGCTAGCCCGCCATCTACACAGCCCGCGCCACCAAATCCGAGACGGGGCCCAATAACTGCGCCCTTGAAGTGTCAGCTGGCCGCGAGGTCAGCAGGACGCAGGTGAGGCGTTTGGCTGGGTCGTGCCAGGTGACCGTGCCGGTGGAGCCGAAGTGGCCCCAGGTCTGAGCTGAGCAGGTTTGGCCGAAGCGCGAGGCGGCGTTGGGTTGGGAGTTCAGCGCCCAGCCGAGTCCCCAGGCTTCATTCAACCCGGCGGTTTGCAGCGTCACCATGTCACGCCGCTGCGAGCGGAAGCTTTCGATGAAGCGCGCAATATCGCGGACGGTGGAGTGCGCGCCACCCCAGGGAGCACCCAGGTCGCGCCAGTAGTTGGTGTTCCAGTCAAAGCTGGTCACCTCCGGCACTTCGCAGCGGGCCAGCGCGCTCACCGGGCGGCCGCCGAGGCCGAGCGAAGTGTCTTTCATCGCGAGCGGCGCGAAGACTCGCTGCCGGAGCCAATCGCGGAAGGGCATCTTCGTCACGCGCTGCGCGATCTCGGAGGCGAGCAGGATGCCCATGCTCTGGTAGCTGACGCGCGTGCCGGGCTCAAGCAGTAGCTTTGCCTTGCACGCACCCGCGACAAAGTCCGCCAGTGGAGCGTGGCGCTGGCGGAGGGCCGTGTTGTCCGGCACCATGTCCGGGAGCCCCGAGGTGTGTGTCAGCAGATGCCGCACCAGAATCTTGCTGTGCATCAGTTCCGGAATGTACTGCTTCACGGGTGCGTCGAGCTTCAAGCCCGGAACATCCAGCACGGCGGCCACGGTCATCGGCTTGGTGATGGAGGCGATCAGGAATGGCGTCTCCACCTTAGCCTTGCCGTGCGCGAACACGTGCTCTGATTGGTCCTGCCGGACCAGGAGCGCCGCGGATTCAACGCCGCTCGAAGCGATCAGTTTTTCTGCCTCAGACAAGCGGTCTTTCTGGATGGCGGCCGCCAGGGCGGGCAGCAGTTCGCGGCGGGTGATCATGGTTGATTAGTGTATCCCGCCGCGATGGAGAAGCTAGTTCCGCCCCGCCGCCCACAGAATCGCATTGCGGACCAGGCGCTGGAAGTTGGGGTTGCGGTGGGCGTTTTCGTCGTGGCCCAGTTGCAGATAAACGATGCGCGCCTTGGGGTGTAGGCCGATCCAGGCGATCGGACCATCAGCGGTGGGATTGTCGGTGCGCAGCAGCACCTGGACCTTGGGCGAGATCCACATGTTCTTGTAGGTCTCGTCGTGGATGATGAAGTCGTCCACGCCTTCGGTGACCGGATGCTTCTTCACGACCGTCACCTTCACCTGCTCATCATGCTTGTAGGTAGACAGCGGCGTTTCCGGCGCGAAGCGGTAGCGGCCGCCGACCAGTTCTTCCGAATACCAGGGCCATTGGCTATGGCTGCAGATGGCATGATGCAGCACGACGATTCCCTTGCCCGCATCGGCAAAGGCTTTCAAGTTGGCCCGGCGCGCGTCGTCCATCTCCGGCACCAGGTCGTAGAGCACGGCGACGTCGTAGCGATTGGAGACGTCCTTGCGGAAAGCCACCGGATGGGGGTCGACGTTGGGCGCCAGACGGGGGTCGTCAAAGGCGGTATAGAAGGCCGGATGGTGATCGTGGCCGCCGGTGACCACGAGGGTCTTCACGGGCTGGGCAAGCAGCGGAGCGGCCAGGAGAACAAGTGCCAGACGTGGGCGGAGCAGCATAGGAGCATTCTATCGGGCCGGCGATGCGGGCCAGACTTCGCCATGCCCCAGTTCAAGCGGCGTGCGAAACGATCTGAAGCCCTGGAACGCCCCGGTAGTCCTGACGGTTATGGGTGACCAGCGGCAGGTTGCAGAGCAGTGCGGTCGCCGCAATCCAGGCGTCGGCACACTCAATGCGGAAGCCATTGCGCTGGGCCGTAACTGTCACTTCAGCCCACTTTGCGCTGAGTGCATCGCTTGAAGCGAGGATTGTGTAGGGGGCGATGTAGTCCTTCAAGCGGTCGCGGCGTGCTTGGCCCCAGTTTGCGCTAAGCGCCCATCGCTCCAATTCCGCGAGCGCCATGAACGAAATCACCAGCGGGTGCCCAAGCAGATCCAGATCATACAGCGACGCGTAGGAGTGGTTCTTGAATTGGAACGAAACGATGTCCGTGTCGAGCAAGAGGGGCGTCACGCCGCTTTATCTTTTTGCCGATTGTGCCCACGCCAATCATGGAGAGCGGAGAGAAAGTCCTCAATCGGCTCATCATCAGGCCAGAAATCGCCACGCAGAACGCTGAGGTCCGTGATGGGCTTCTTGCCCTGCTGCTCGATGATTTCCTCGATCGTCGGCGTTGCGTAGAAGTTGTAGCGTGGGTCGTTACTCAAGGGGTCGTTCTTCGGAATCTCCATCGGCGGCACCTCTCGTCTTCAGTCTAGCGGACACAGGGCGCTTTGCCGGCGTCTTAGCCCACGAAGGCCAGCCGCTGATGTGCCCCTGGCATCCGGCGAAATGCTGGCGTAGCATGGTTGCATGCAATTCGTGAGTCGAGCAAGGCTGCTTGCCGCCCGCAGTGCCATGGCGCTTGCGGTGCTAATGACGATTCTCTCCGGGTTCGGTACCGCCGTGTCGGCTCAATCCGCCCCCGACGGCGCGGCGTTCTTTGAGTCTCAGGTGCGGCCCGTGCTGCGGAGCAACTGTCTGGCCTGCCACTCGGTGGCGACCATGAATAGCGGACTTGCGCTCGATTCCAAGGAGTCGCTGCTGGCGGGGGGCAATCGCGGACCCGGGGCCAAGCCGGGCGATTTGCAGAGCCTGATTCTAAAGGCCGCGCGTCATGAAGATGGCCTGGCTATGCCGCCGGGGCGCAAGCTGAAGCCGGAGCAGATTGCCATTCTCGAACAGTGGGTGACGCAAGGGCTGCCGGTGCCGGAGACATTCGCCAAGGCCAAGCGCCGCCAGAGCAACCACTGGGCCTTCCAGCCCGTGCAACGTCCGGCCACGCCCACGGTGGCGAAAGCGGATTGGGCCCGGAATCCGGTGGACACGTTTGTTCTGGCCAAGCTGGAAGAGAAGAAGCTGGCCTCCTCCGCCCCGGCCGATCGCGCCGTGCTGATGCGGCGGGTGAGCCTCGACTTGACCGGCTTGCCGCCGACGCCTCTTGAGTTGCGGGAGTTTCTGGCCGATACCCGGCCCGACGCTTATCAGCGCCTGGTGGATAAGCTGCTGG
>JBIKMK010000061.1:0-11419 GCA_044359315.1 Bryobacteraceae bacterium
GCGTTGGGCGCGGCACTGGCTGGATATTGCCCGCTATGCCGATTCCGACGGTTACACTATCGATGCGCCGCGCGACATTTGGATGTACCGGGATTGGGTGATCAACGCGCTGAATCGCGACATGCCGTTCAGCCAGTTCGTGGTGGAACAAACCGCGGGTGACCTGCTGCCGAACCCGACCACCGATCAACTGATCGCCACCGGCTTCCATCGCAACACGCCCAGCAACTACGAAGGCGGCATCGACTTTGAGCAGTATCGGGTGGAGGCGGTCGCAGACCGGGTGCAGACCACGGGAGCAGCATTTCTGGGGCTGACGCTGGGCTGTGCACGCTGCCATGACCATAAGTACGACCCCGTCACGCAGCGCGAGTTTTATCAGATTTTCGCCTTCCTGAACAACGTCGATGAAGTGGATAAGGAAGCCGACCGGAAGTATTTCAATAAGCCATTCTTGGAGATCGGCAACGATGCCGAGAAGAAGGCTTTCGCCGAATGGCAGCAGGCAGTGATTGACGGGGAGACCCGCCAGCGTAAGTATCTGGAATCGGTGGTGGGCAATCCGGATATGGATGAAGGCGCCAAGGCGATCGCCAAGGAACTCGATCAACTGCGCCGCAAGAAGCCGAAGCTGCCGCGCACGATGGTGATGCAGGAACTGCCGCAACCGCGCGAGAGCTACATCCACCTGGGTGGTGATTTCACGCGGCACGGCAGCCGCGTTGAACCAGGCGTTCCGGCGGTGCTGCCCGCATTGAAGATCCAGGGCCGCAAGCCCAACCGCCTGGACTTCGCGCAATGGCTGGTTGATCGTGAGAATCCGCTCACGGCCCGGGTTACGGTGAACCGCACCTGGCAGAAGTTGTTCGGCAAGGGCTTTGTCGAAACGGAGAACGATTTCGGCTTGCAGGGTGACAAGCCTACCCATGCAGAACTGCTCGATTGGCTGGCGATCGAGTTTATGGAGCGTGGCTGGAGCCAGAAGGCGCTGCTGCGCACCATCGTCACTTCCGCCACCTATCAGCAAGCGTCACGCAATCGGGCGGATGCATCAGCAGTGGACCCGGACAATCGCCTCCTGGCGCGGCAGAACCGGTTGCGCCTGGACGCCGAGATTGTGCGGGATGCTTCCCTGCTGTCAAGCGGCCTGCTGTCGCGCAAAGTGGGCGGGGCTAGCGTCTACCCGCCGCTGCCGCCGGGGGCCAACAGCAACACCCAAGTGCAGCGCGAATGGAAGGTGAGCCCGGGTGAAGATCGGTATCGCCGCGGCCTCTATACGTTTATCCAACGCTCCGCGCCGCACCCGGGGTTGACGGTGTTTGATTCGCCGGACGCGAGCGTCACCTGCACACGGCGGGTACGGTCCAATACGCCGCTGCAGGCCTTGACCTTGATGAATGATGAGGCGTCGTATGAGTTTGCCACGGCGCTGGCGCGGCGGATCGTGAATGAAGCAGCGGCGCCGAGTGACAGCGGGCGCTTGGCCCACGGATATCTGCTGACCTTGCAGCGGGCTCCGCGGGCGGCGGAGAGCGAGCGCTTTCTCCGCTTCATGGCGCAGCGCCGGGATTCTGAGCCCACCATCAGTGAACTGTCCTTGTGGACTTCGGTGGCGCGCGCGCTGTTGAACCTGGATGAATTCATGACGCGGGAGTAAACAAGATGACACCAGACGAGATGCAACAAATACGGCTGGCCGGACGGACGCGGCGGCACTTGTTCCGTGATTGCGGGGTCGGCTTGGCCAAGACGGCGCTGGCTTCGCTGATGGCGGAATCGATGTTCGGGCAAAACAGGCCGCACTTTGCTCCGAAGGCGGACCGGGTGATCTTTCTGTTCATGGCCGGGGGCCCCAGCCACCTGGAACTGCTGGATTACAAGCCCGCCCTGGTGAAACACGATGGCCAGCCGACGCCCATGGAGATCCTGAAGGGCAAGCGGTTCGCCTTTATGGATACGTTCTCGAAGGAGACGCCCAAGCTGCTCGGTACGCGGCGGACGTTTAAGCAGTATGGCCAGAGCGGGCAGTGGTTTTCGGATCTGGTGCCACACATTGGGTCGATGGCGGATGACCTGACGGTGCTGCATGGCGTGTCGACGGAAAACTTCAATCATGGCCCGGCGAAGCTGTTCACCAACACCGGTTCTTTCCGGCCGGGCCGACCCTCCATGGGGGCCTGGATCACTTACGGCATCGGCAGTGAGTCGCGGGACCTGCCGGGGTTTGTGGTGCTGCAGTCGGGCCCGCGCGGACCTCGTGGTGGCGCACAGCTATGGGGCAGCGGCTTTCTGCCCACTTCCTACCAAGGCGTTCCCTTGCGCTCCGCGGGAGACCCGATTCTGAACCTGTCGAACCCGCCCGGCGTCTCCACCGCAGAGCAGAAGCAGACGCTCGACGTCGTGCGGGACTTGAACCAGATGACGCTGGATGAGACGGGCGATGGCGAGGTGGCGACCCGGATTGCGCAATACGAGATGGCGTTCCGCATGCAATCAAGCGGACCGGACCTGATCAACATGGCGGCCGAGAGCAAGGAGACGATGGCGATGTATGGGGCGGAGCCCGGCAAAGCCTCCTTCGCCAATAACTGCCTGCTCGCCCGGCGGTTGGTGGAACGCGGCGTGCGCTTTGTGCAGCTCTACCACACCGATTGGGATCATCACGACGACATCACCAAGCCGCTGGATGCCGTGGCCAGGGAAGTGGACCAGCCGGCGGCGGCGCTGATCAAGGACTTGAAGCAACGCGGGCTGCTGGACCGGACGCTGGTGATCTGGTCCGGCGAATTTGGACGCACGCCAATGGGCGAGGTCCGCGAAAAGGGCAAGATCGGCCGCAATCACCACATCGATTCGTTCAGCCTGTTTATGGCCGGCGGCGGCTTAAAGCCCGGCGTGGCTTATGGCGCGAGCGATGAGCTGGGCTTTTCGCCCGCCGGAGAAGAGATCAAGCTGCATGACGTGCAGGCCACGATCCTCAATCAATTGGGCCTGGACCACTTGAAGCTGACGTTCCGCAGCCAAGGCCGCGATTTCCGGTTGACGGATGTGGGCGGGCGCGTACTGAAAGGGATCACGGGTTAGGAGCGTTGCTATAAGATATGGGCATGCTTCTGCCCTCATCCTTGCGGCTCTGTCTTGCTCTTGCCGCGGCATTCCCTATCCTGAGCTTCGCCCAGCCGGCTCCGGCCGCCCGCCCCGCCCCGCGCGGGATGAAGATGCCCGATCCGCTGGTGGCTGATGATCACACGGGCTTCGTCTCCATCTTCGACGGCACGCTGAAGAACTGGGATGGTGACCCGGCCTACTGGCGCACCGAGGACAACACGATCATTGGCGAAGCGACCAAAGAGAATCCGCTGAAGCTGAACACGTTTCTGATCTACCGGGGCGACAAGCCCAAGGACTTTGAGCTGAAGCTGGAGTTCCGGATGAATAACACCAACTCCGGCGTCCAGTACCGCAGTGTGGAGATGCCCGAGGTGGGCAAGTGGGTGCTGAAGGGCTATCAGGCCGACATGGACTTTGTGAACACCTTCACCGGCATGCTATACGAAGAGCGCGGCCGTGGCATCATGGCGCTGCGCGGGCAGTTGACCTATGCCGCGCCGGGGCAGAATTCGCGCGTGATCGGGCAACTGCAGGATGGGGACGAGCTGAAGGGCTACATCAAGATCAATGGCTGGAACCAGTTCCACGTGATTGCGCGCGGCAACCTGGTGACGCATGTACTGAACGGCCACGTGACGGCGGCGATGATTGATGACGACGTCGAGAAGCGGTCACTGGAAGGCTTGATCGGCCTGCAGCTGCATGTGGGTCCGCCGATGAAGGTGGAGTTCAAGAACATCTACCTGAAGAAGTACTAACCAGAGCAGATCTCCCGCAAAGACGCCAAGCCGCAAAGAAAACTTTCTGGCTTGGCGTCTTTGCGTCTTGGCGGGAACTTCCGGCTGGCGGCCTAGCTATTCAGCGCGCGGTTCATCCGCGTAATGGCTTCGTCCACTTCCGCGGTGCTCTTGAAGCCGATGGTGACGGCGTCGACCACACCGCTCTTGAAGACTTTCTGCATGGCATTCTCGCGATCTTCGGGCGTGGTGAAGCGGCCTTCACCGATCAGCTTCATGCCGAGTACGCCGACGCCGCGGCTGTGGACGGCCTTGGCGGTCGAGAACACTTCATCGACACTCCCGATATCTTCGGTATCGGTGAGGGCCATCGAATCCATCTTGATCCCGGCGTGATTGGTGCGGAAAAGCGCCACATCCAGCCACTTGTTGGCCGGGAACTGGCGCAGGCCTTGCAGGCCATGCACGGAGGCACCGTGCGATAGTACGACCTTCTTCTGCTTGGCTTCCGAGAAGGTGTCCTGCAGCTTCAGCGTGTCTTCCGGCCACTTGGGGCTGCGGACGCAGTGCAGCAGGAGGATGTCGAAGTACTCGGTTTGCAGCTCGCGGCGGAAACGGTCGATGGTGGTCTTGGGGTCGTCGGCATCGCGGAGGCGGTACTTGGTCATCAGCTTATAGCTGTCACGCGGCAGGCCCTTCAGCGCTTCGCCCAGCATGATGGGCATGCCGTTGTAGGCATCGGCGGTTTCAAAGAAGCGGACGCCCTGGTCATAGGCGTGGCGGACCAGCCGCGTGAACGCCGGCTGCCCCAGCTCCCGCTGCACGCGCCCGGAGAAGGTGCCGGTGCCCAAGGCCAACCGGCTGACCTTAACGCCCGAGTTGCCCAGGGACACCAGGTCAGAATGCGTACGTTTGGCCGCAAAGGCCGGTTTCGCCGCGGTGAGTGCTGCACTAGCGGCGGTGAATAGGAATTGGCGTCTTGATGGGCAAGGCATGGGGCCTCCTGGAACTGTTCAGTCAACTACCGCGATCAATTTCCAAACGATATCATTCTTGAGGCTCACGGCGTGAAGGATCGCCCTCGATTCGCCAAACTTGGTTGACCAGACGCTGCAGAAAGCCGATCGTCCGGCGCTTATAATGCGAATAGTTGGGATGAATGCCGAGGAAGATTCGGGAACTGATCGCTGATTTGGAGAAGCACGGCTTTGTCAATCGAGGCGGCAAGGGCAGTCATCGCAATTTCACGCACCCACGTGTCACCCGGCCGGTGACAATCTCCGGCGATGCCGGGGATGACGCCAAGAAGTATCAAGAAAAGGCCGCAATGGCTGCGATCAAGGAGGCTTCGAATTGAAGGAAAGCGCACGCTACCTGAAGATCGTCGAGTGGTCCCAAGAAGATGGGTGCTTTGTCGGCAGCTGTCCTGGACTACTCTACGGCGGTTGCCACGGCGACGATGAGGTGGCTGTTTTTGAGCAACTGTGTGTCGCTGTCGACGAAGCGATTGAGCTCTACCGGCAAGACGGCAAGCCGCTGCCTCCGCCGACCAGCGGGCGGGATTACGCCAGCAAGATGCTGAACGTGGCCTAACCTACAGCCGCCTTACGCAATGATGTCGTGCAGCACGTGGCCATCGACATCGGTCAACCGGAAGTCACGACCGCTGTAGCGGTACGTGAGCTTCGTGTGGTCAATGCCCATCAGGTGCAGGATGGTGGCGTGGATGTCGTGCACGTGGACGGGCTTTTCAACGGCTTTGAAGCCGAAGTCGTCGGTGGCGCCGTAGATGGTGCCGCCTTTGACGGCGCCGCCGGCCAGCCACATGGTGAACCCGAAGGGATTGTGGTCGCGGCCCTTCTTTAACTGCCCGCCACCGCCGCCGACTTCGCGGACCGGGGTGCGGCCGAATTCGGAACCGCAGACGACCAGAGTGTCCTTCCACAGGCCGCGGGACTTCAGGTCTTTCACAACGGCGGCGAACGGCTGATCGGAGTTTTTGGCGTTCACCTTGTGCGCCATGATGTCGCCGTGGGCATCCCAGGGGTCACCCTTGGCGTAGTAGACCTGCACCATGCGGACGCCCTTTTCCGCCAGACGCACGGCCATCAGACAACCGCGCGCGGTGCTGCCCGGGCCATAGAGCTTCTGCGTGGCTTCGCTTTCCTTGCGGATGTCGAAGACAGCCGGAGCCTCGGTCTGCATCCGGTAGGCCACTTCCATGCTCTTGATGACGCTTTCCACTTGCGGGTCCGCGCCTTCGCGTTCGCGGCGCAGGCCTTCCAGCTTGCCCAACAGGTCCAGTTCGCGGCGCTGTTCGGCCAGTTCGAACTTGGGGTTGTTGACGTAGCTGATCAGCTTCTTGGGGTCGAAGCTTTTCTCGATGACGACCTTGTCTTTGTCCTTCTTGCCATCCTTGTCATCGGCCTTGGGCATCTCCTCGGGCAGTTCGCCTTCCGCGCCGGTCTGGATCTTGTTGGCGATGAAGCTGCCCTGGTTGATGGCGGGCAGGAAGCCGTTGCTCCACAAGGGTGGGCCGACAGTGGTGGGCACATCGGGACACAGCACCACGTAGCCGGGCAGGTTTTGATTCTCGGTGCCCAGGCCATAGGTGAGCCACGCGCCCAGTGACGGGCGCCCGGCCTGATTGGCGCCGGTGTTCATCATCAGGCAGGACGGCTCATGGTTGGGAATCTCAGTATGGACGGAGCGGATCCAGCAGATGTCGTCGGCGACGCCGCCCAGGTTGGGCCACAGTTCGCTGATGTCCATGCCGGACTGGCCGTACTTTTTGAACTGGAACGGCGACTTCATCAGCGCGCCGGTCTTGCGTTCGGTCTTGATGTCGCCGCCCGGCAGAGGCTGGCCGTCGTACTTTTCGAGCGCGGGCTTCGGGTCGAAGCTATCGATCGTCGAGCAGCCGCCGTTCATGAACAGAAAGATGATCCGCTTCACTTTGGCGGGGTGATGTAGGGTGGCGTTCAGCACGCCGCCATCGGGGCTGGCCAAGCCGCCGGCGCGCGCCACGGATTCCTGCACCATGTTGGCGAAAGCCATCATGCCGAAGCCATTGCCGATGCGGCGGAGCGCGGCGCGACGGGTAAAGGGATTGGAGGATTTATGCGGATCCATGATCTTTTCCTAGTTGACGAACAAGAACTCACTGGCGCTGAGCAGTACCTTGACGTACCGGCCCCAGACCGTCGGCTCATACTTTACTTCCGGTACGGCCGGACCACCAGGACGGCGTCCACCCATACCCATCATCATGCCTTGGCCCATGCCCATCGGCGGAGGAGCGGCGGCATCGGCACCAGCACCGCCGGGATTGCCCTCTTCCGCCGCGGCGGCAGCGCCACCGGGACTCGCATTGGCCGTGGTGGCCGGGGCTTCAGCGGCGGCAGGCTTTTCACTGCCCGGCTTTTCCGCAGCAGGCTTTTCGGTGACACCGGAGACTGCCGCGGGTGGAGGACCGCCGGGGCCTTTGCCGCCGTCGCGCCCACGCCGTCCGCCACCGGCCGCCGCTTCCTCAGCAGCCTTCTTTTTGCGCTCCTCGTATTCGCGCAAGGGTTCCGCCTTTAGGTATTCGAGACCGAGCGCGATCTCCTGTTCGGAAGCGTCGCGGCCATAGACGATGCGGTGAACTTTCTTGATGCGTTCCCGGTTGTTCGCTTCGGTGGCGACTCTCTTGGCGAGTTCTTCCGACTGCACCTGCATGAAGTCTGAATTCATCAGGAACAGCCGCTGCAGCGGCACGGTGGTGATGAAGCGGCGTTCGGCGCTGATGCTGGGGCTGGGGAAGTCGAACAGCAGCAGGTACTCGTCGGTCTTGTAGCGGCTGACCTTGCCGTAGACGGTGCGACGGGACACGGCCGGCGTCAGGTCCACCGAGGGTCCGCCCAGAGCGTTGTCCAGCTTGCCGGAGACCATCAGGACGGAGTCACGGATCTGCTCCGCGTCCATGCGCTTGCGGTCCGCGCGCCAGTAGAGGCGATTGCCGGAATCCTTGGCTGCGGCGATGGGGTCATCGGCGGTCGAGAGCTGATAGACCGAGCTGAGCATGATCTCACGGTGGAGCTTCTTGGGCGACATTCCGTTCTTGACGAAGCTGGAGGCCAGATATTCCAGCAGCTCCGGATTGGTGGGCCGCTCACCGGTCATGCCGAAGTTGCTGGGCGTGTCCACCAGGCCGGTGCCGAAGTGGGCTTTCCACATCCGGTTCACCGCCACGCGCATGGTGATGGGCTGCGCCAGGATCATGTCCGCCAACTCCAGCCGCCCGCTGCCCTTGGAGAACGGTTGCGGTTCAGTCTTCGACAGGACGGTCAGGAAGTGACGAGGAACTTCTTCGCCCAAATTAAAGGGGTCACCGCGCAAGGCCTGGGGCAGATTGACGGGCTTGTCGGCGTCCTTGACACCGTGCAGATAGGGGTAGCCCGGTTCGATCTTCTTGCGGGCTTCCTCGATGTCTTTGCGGACGGCGGCAATCTGCGCCTGGCTGGCGGCACCGATGCGCGATTCCAGGCCCCAGCCCCGGAAGGCCAGTACGCCAGGCTTGCCCATGCGGCCACCCATCATCATCATCGCCACCGGATCTTCACTGTCGGTCAGCATGCGCTGGAAGATCTCAGTGTGGAAGTTGGTTTGCTCTTCGCTCAGGCTCTTCAGCTGCAAAGCACAGCCGGGGCAGAAATCTTCGTTGGTGACAAAGTTGCTGGGCTTATTGGTGCGCTTCTTGGGCTTGGTGCCGTCCAAAGCCTTGGCCGCGATGACCTTGTTTTCTTCCTGGATATCGTTGCGCAGCAGCATCACTGCCACCACTTCTTCCTGGAACTTGTCGGCCAGCTTCTTGGCTTCCGCCATGGTGCTGGCGGGCTTGGCCATCATGGCTTGCCACGGCTTCTTGTAGGAGTACTTGTCGGTGGTCTTTTCCATGTACTTGATCCACCGGCTGAGCAGCTCGAAATCCAGCTTGCGGGCTTCCACGACATCCGCGATGTCCTTCTTTTGCGGACCCGAAACCTCCCACACGCCTTGCAGGTAGTTTGAGGTCAGCAAGGCCAACGACTGCCCCAACTGGTTGCCGAAGTTCATCTGCATCTCGAACATCAGCTTCTGCTTCAGATCGATCTGGGCTTCGATCTTTTCCGCCTCAGCCACCACTGACTTCGGAGCCAGCGGGTACTCCTCATAGATGGTGTTGGCGAAGACGCCGGCCAGTGCGTAGTAGTCCTTGGTGGGGAACGGATCGTACTTGTGGTCGTGGCAGCGGGCGCAGGCGACGGTCAGGCCCAGAAAGCCACGCGTCACGACATCGACGCGGTCATGCCGCTCGTCGGCGCGCGTTACTTCGGTGGAGCCGTTGTCGTAGTACCAGGGGCCCAGCCCGAGAAAGCCCGTACCGGGCAGCATCCGGTGGCGGACTTTGGGGTCCATCAGATCTCCAGCCAGTTGCGCCTTGACGAATTGGTCAAAGGGCATGTCGTCGTTGAAGGCCTGGATCACCCAGTCGCGGTAGACGTGGGCGTTGGGATAGGGGTTGTGGCCGCGGCGCATCGGATCCAGGCTCCGGTAGTCGTCTTCGCCGTAGCGCGCGACATCGAGCCAGATGCGGCCCCAACGCTCGCCATACTGCGGCGAGGCGAGCAGCCGGTCCACCACTTTGGCGAAGGCGTCCGGTGAGGCGTCCTTCTCAAAGGCGGCGATCTCTTCAAAGGTGGGTGGCAGACCGGTGAGGTCCAGCGAGGCACGGCGCAGCAGATCACGCTTGGTGGCGGGTCGAACCGGCTTCAGCCCTTCCTTCTCCAAACGTGCCAGCACGAAGCGGTCAATCGCGGAGCGGGCCCACTTCTCGTCTTTCACGGTGGGCGGGGCGGGGTTCTTCAGCGGTACGTAGGACCAGAACTGGCGGAGCTCCGGCGGAATCACGTACTTGCCCGCTTCCACTTTGGCGGTCACGGGAGCGGCAGCGGACTTGGGCCAGACGGCTCCGCCCTTTACCCAGGCGGTGAGGTCCGCGATCTCCGCGTCCTTCAGCTTGTTGCCCATGGGCATCTTCAAGTTGGGGTCAGCGTGGTTGATGGCGGTGATGAGGAGGCTTTTCGCGGGGTCGCCCGCAATCAGCGCCGTGCCGCGTTTGCCGCCCTTGGCGAGGGCTTCCGCGCTATCCAGGCGAAGGCCGCCCATGGCGGAGTTGGTGTGGCAACCGAAACAGTTCTGCGCCAATACGGGCCGCACTTTGGTTTCGAAAAACTCGGGCGTGGTGGCGGGCGCTTGCGCCCACAGGGCCGATGAGGCGGCCAGCAAGGGCAGGGCCAACGCCAGCCCCGATTCCAGCACGGTGTGCATTGCGCCTTTCAAAACATTCACCAACTTTGGCTGATTCGCCATCATTCGCTCCGTCATGGCCTTATTCAGGGCCGCTGCCAATCTGTCTTTCTTTCGATGATCCGTTACTCCGGCAGCGTTGCCGCCAGCCGTTTGGGATCAATGCGCCACAGTGTTTGCCCGGGCAGATTCGCCAACCACAGCGAACCAAGCCCGGTCTGGATCATGCCGCCACCATCGCCCACCAGTTGCTTGACGACTTTGTCGGTTTGCGGATCAATTTGCGTAATCGGAAAGCCCGACACACTGACCCAGACCGCGCCTTCGCCAAACGCCAGGCTGCCTTCGGAATCAGGGAGGCCCAGGTCAATGGTGGCGGTGGATTTGTTTGTCTTCGGATCGATGCGGACAACCTTGCCTTCGGCGGACGCCAGCACCCAGATAGAGTTCTCGCCAAAGACAGCAGCGGTGGGTTGGCCCAACACCTCAATCCGCTGCTCCACCAAGTTGGTGCGGGGGTTGATCCGCAGTAGCTTGTTGTCGGTGGGGCTGGTGACCCACAAGGAACCCGCGGCCGAAAGGAGCGAACGGCAGCCCTTGGGGAGGCGGAGTTCCGAGACCACCAGATTGCCTTGCGGGTCGATGCGGCTGAGGGTCGTTTTGTCGTCCGACAGCAGCCAGATGCTGTCTTCGGTGGAGACGATGGCCGGAAGCGCGCCGCCGACGCCGTAGGGCAAGGTGGCGGTTACCTTACTGGACTTGGCTTCAACGCGGGCCACGGTCATGTCGCCACATTGCGCGACCCAGAGGCTGCCGAAGGCGTTCACCAAGCCGCAGGGCTGCTTGAACTCCTTCACCGGGTCGGCAGCTTTGTTGGTCTTGCTGTCGATCTTGATCAAGGCACCCAGCGTCCGGTTGGCCACCCACGCGCTGGGCGCGGGACCAGGCACAAACAGCAGCGCCGGCACTGGGCCATCTAGCTTGAATTCAGCTTCCGGCTTCAAGTTCCCCAGGGGGATCTGAATACCGGGAGTCTTGATGCCGGGTTTGGCCGCCACTGCCGGACGTTTGGGGTCCTTGGCCGGCGGAGCGGCAGAACTGATGATGGACACCGCCACCGTACCGGCGGCGACGAAAGCGGCGGCGCGGAAGGCCCGAAGGCCCCGCGCCGCCAGTAGGGATTCACGAAATGGAGAAAGCAGATGCATTCCAGGTTCTAGAATTCGTAGCGTAAAGCGAACTGA
>JBIKMK010000381.1:0-4802 GCA_044359315.1 Bryobacteraceae bacterium
CGCGAAGTCATCGAAGTCGCTGCCCAGTAACGGCTCCTTCTGTCTTTCTCCATGCTCACCATCGCGCTTGACGCCATGGGTGGCGACCACGCACCCAAAGCGGAAGTCGAAGGCGCTATCCGTGCGGCTCGCCAACTGGGAGTGCGCGTCATCCTGGTCGGCCAGGAAGAAGTGGTACGGCAGGAACTGCGCCAGCATGAGCATGCTGGCCTGCCGATCGAGATCCATCACGCCAGTGAAGTGATCACGATGGAGGATTCCGCCGCGAAAGCGATGCGGACCAAACGGGACAGCTCCATCCGTGTCGCCTGCCGCCTGGTGCGGGAAGGCAAAGCCCATGGCATTGTCTCCGCCGGCAATACCGGCGCGGTGATGGCCACCTCCAAGATGGTGCAGGGCATGGTGCGCGGCGTCGAACGTCCGGCCCTGGCCTCGGCCTTCCCTACCCTGAAAGGGACCCCCGCCGTCATGGTGGACGTGGGGGCCAACGTCGATTGCTCCCCGCAAATGCTGGCGCAGTTCGCCTTGATGGGCGAAGTCTATTCCCGCGTCATTTTCCACACCAAGAACCCCCGCGTCGGCTTGCTGTCGATTGGCGAGGAAGAGCACAAGGGCAACGATCTCACCAAACTGGTGACGCCGCTGCTGAAGAGCCTGCCCATCAACTTCATCGGCAACGTGGAAGGCCGCGATGTCTACACCGGACATGCGGACGTGATCGTCTGCGACGGCTTTGTGGGCAACGTCGCGCTGAAGGTCAGCGAAGGCATCGTGGATGTGATCAAGCAAATGCTGAAAGAGTCCCTCGATGCTTCGATCACCCGCAAGATTGGTGCGGCGCTGGCCCGCAATGCCTTCTCCGACTTTAAGCGCCGCATGGATTACTCCGAATACGGCGGCGCGCCGCTGTTGGGCGTCAAGGGCGGCACCATCATCTGCCACGGACGCTCCAATGCCAACGCCATCAAGAACGCGATCCGGGTAGCGGCAGAGTTCGCCGGTGGCGGCACCAACCAGCGGATTGAGCAGGAATTGGCCGTGTGGCACGAATCGGCCCGCCCCGCCCGCGCATCTACTGCCGAGTAGTCCTTACACTGAACTCTATGCGTAGTTTGGCGATCGCCTTTTTCGCCGCCCTTCCCTTGGTCTGGGCGCAGACACCCGCGGCTCCGGCCAAGAAGATGGACCCCATCCAATGGTCAGCCTCGGCCGCGGCGCCCGCTGCCGACGGCAAGTTCGTCGTCACCCTGAAAGCCACTTCCGAAGCCGGCTGGCATCTTTACTCGATGACCACGCCGCGCCCGCCCATCGCGACCTCGGCCAAAGTGGAGGGTGTCGAAGGAGTGGAAGTCTTCCAGCCCGCGCCCATCCGCAAGCTCGACAAGAATTTCGAGGCGGAAACCGAGACCTTTGAAGGCGAGACTGTCTTCTACGTACAAGGCCAACTGCCGGCCGGCACCAAGCTGACCACGGTGAATGTCCGCTACCAGGCCTGTGACGACCGCCAGTGCCTGCCGCCTCGCAAGAAGGCCATCGAGATTGGCCCCGGGGCAGCGGCCGTGATTCCCGCCGGTTACGCCAAAGTGGCGTCGCCCGCCGCCGCAGCCCCCGCCGCCGCAGCCTCCAGTTCCGCTGCCCCCAAACCGGCCGCACCGCAACCGGGGACGGAAGACTTGGGGCAGTTTCTGCTGATCGCCTTTGGCTTTGGCCTTGCGGCCCTGTTTACTCCGTGCGTCTTCCCGATGATCCCGATCACGATGTCTTTCTTCCTGGGGCAATCGGAAGGCCGGTCCCGCGCGCAGCAGATCGTTCAGGCCTTGATCTTTTGCCTGGGAATCGTGTTCCTGTTTACCCTGCTCGGCTTTAGCTTGACGGCCATTATGGGTCCGTTTGGCGTGGTGCAGATTGCCAGCAACCCGTGGGTGAATTCGGTGATTGCGGGCGTCTTCATCGCGCTGGCGTTCAGCTTGTTCGGTGCCTATGAGATCACGCTGCCCTCGGGCCTGTTGACCAAGTTGAACGCGGCCTCCAACGGCGGTGGCACCATCGGCACACTATTGATGGGGTTGACGTTCTCGCTGACCTCGTTTGCCTGCGTCGGGCCTTTTGTCGGCACGCTCCTGGCGGCCTCGGTTTCGGGCAACAAGCTACAGCCGGTGCTGGGGATGATGGCGTTCTCTTCCGGCTTGGCGCTGCCGTTCTTCTTTCTGGCCATCTTCCCGTCGTTCCTGGCCAAGCTGCCACGATCCGGCATGTGGATGGTACGGATCAAGATCGTCTTCGGCTTCGTGATTTTGGCGGCGGCGTTGAAGTACCTGGGCAACGTCGATCAGGTGTTGCAATGGAACTTCCTGACGCGGGAGCGGTTCATCGCCGCCTGGTTCGTTTTGTTCACGCTGCCCGGGCTTTATCTATTGGGCATGGTGCCGATGGAAGGCATTAAACGGGACGAACCCGTGGGCGTCGGCCGGTTGCTGACCGGCGTACTCTTTGTGATTTTCGCCTTCAGCCTGTTGCCGGGCATGCTGGGAGCCAAGTTGGGCGAGTTGGATGCCTTCGTTCCGCTGGCGCAGGAGCAGGTGGGCGGCGGTGCGGCCTCATCCAGCAGCCTGCCGTGGATGAAGAACGACCTCAAGGGCGCACTGGCCAAGGCCAAAGCCGAAGGCAAGCAAGTGTTTGTGAACTTCACCGGCTATGCCTGCACCAACTGCCACTGGATGAAGGCGAACATGTTCCTGCGGCCGGAGATTCGCGAGGCACTGTCCAAGTACGTGCTATTGGAACTCTATACGGACGGCACCGACGCGGCCAGTGAAGAGAACCAGAAGTATCAGGAAGCCCATTTCCAGACGGTGGCCATTCCGCTCTACGCCATCATCGATGCGGATGAAAAGCAGTTGGCGGTGTTCCCCGGCATCACCAAGAGCCCGCAGGAGTATCTCGCGTTCTTGACGCAGGGCGCCCCGGCTCAGCTGGCTTCGCGGTAACTGCGGCGGATCTCCGCGGCGGACCGGGCCCGGAAGGCGTCCGAAGCCAGTTCTTCCAGCTCCTTCTGCATCTCGGCGGTCCATTCACTCAACCGCTTGCCGCGGAGATTTTCCAGCAGTTCGCACTTGCGCCGCGCTTCCATAAACTGCTGACGTTGCCGCTGGATCGCCGTCTCCAGATTGTTCAGCAGACCCTGCAAGCGGCTTTTTTCGCGCGACAGGAAGCCGTGGAAGGTTTCGCGAGCCGCCAACTGCTGCGGGATGATCGTAGCGCCCAGTGCCAGATCCTCGCGCTTATGTGATTCCTGACGTTGGCGCATCAGGTCCGAGATCTGGCGCACCAGGGTCGCCCGCTCGATCCCCAGGGATTCCAGTTTGCGGCGCTCCAGTTCCGCCTGCGTGCGGCGGAAGTTCAGCACCCGGTCCAGCGAGAATTCGAAACGCTTCATGTCACCCTCCGCCTTGTCTTGGCTGGCTGTCTGTTTGTCTCAAGTGGACAAATCTGTTTCCCTTAGACGCTGTGCACCTCGCCGAGTTGCGACGAGAGTTGCCTCATCCGATGATTCGTATCGGCCAGTTCGCTCCGTTCCGCCGCATCTTGACGCAAAAACTGCTGCAAGTCATTCTTCAGCCGGATCGCGGAATCGAGTTTGGGGTTGCTGCCCGAGGCATACGCCCCCAAATTGATCAGATCCTCTGAGCGCCGGTACTCAGCCATGCCTTCGCGGAGCAGCCTTGCCGCTGCCTTCTCCTCCGGTAGATGCAACCGCCCGGCCAGGCGAGAGACAGAATTTAGCACGTCGATGGCCGGATAGTGACCGGCGGTTCCTAACTCACGCGAAAGCACGATGTGTCCGTCCAGAATGGCGCGAACGGCATCGCAAATTGGCTCATTAAAGTCGTCACCTTCCACGAGCACAGTAAAGAAGCCCGTAATGGAGCCTTTCTGAAACGCCCCGGCCCGTTCAAAGATCTTGGGCAAAAGATTGAAAACACTGGGCGTATAGCCCTTCTGCGAGGGCGGCTCACCTGCCGCCAGGCCGATCTCGCGCTGGGCCATGGCCAATCGGGTGACAGAATCCATCACCAGCAGCACGTCCTTGCCCTGATCCCGGAAATACTCAGAAACAGCCAACGCTACAAAGGCCGCCCGCAGCTTCAGCGGCGCCTCCTGGTCGGAAGTGGAGCAGATCACCACCGAACGTTTCAGCCCCTCTTCGCCCAGCTCATGGCGCAGAAACTCCGGCACCTCGCGGTTGCGTTCGCCAATCAGCGCGATCACGGAGACGTCAGAAGCGCTATTGCGGGCCATGGCCCCCACAAGAGTGCTTTTGCCCACACCGGAGCCACCGAACAGGCCGATGCGCTGTCCCTTGCCGGTGGGCAGCAGGCCATCAATGACCCGGATGCCGGTCACCAGTTGCCGGTCGATATGGCCGCGTTCCAGCGGTCCCGGCGGGGCGCTGTTGAGGTCGTAGAACGCATCGGGCTGGATGGGCGGCCCATCGTCCATCGGCTGGCCGAATCCATCCAGCACCCGGCCCAACAGTCCCGGCCCGCAAGCTACTTTGGAGGCCTCGCGGCGGGCGACAATCGTGGCCCCCAACGGTAGACCGTTGGTCCGTTCGAGCGGCATCGACAGCACGCGCCCGTCGCGGAACCCCACTACCTGCGCCCGGATGGCCTTGGTGCCCGGCACCATCACTTCGCAGAAGTCGCCGATCGAAGCCGCCGGACCTTGGCTTTCGATCAACAGCCCCACCTGATCGGTGACCTGGCCGGACCAGCGCAATGGATCAATGCGGTCCAGCACCG
>JBIKMK010000021.1:0-16201 GCA_044359315.1 Bryobacteraceae bacterium
AGAAGAATGTCGGTTCGGGCCGAGATCCAGCCCAGCGGATTTTTGGCATTGCTCGCGATCCGGCCGGGGGCATAGGCCATCGGGTCCCGGAAGTCGGCGATCCAACGGATGCTGGGGTACCGTCGTTTCAAGCGAAGAGCAACGATGTGGGTATTGACCGTGGGGAATGTTGAGATGACACAGTGGTTAGGCTGCTGACGGACCACACGGTCGGCCGCCTCAACAGCGGCGAAGTTCCAAATAAAGGACTCATCATGCGGGAAGAGCGTCCGGCGGAGCACGCGCTCAAACAGGCGGAGCGGGTGCCTATTATTCAGTAACCGATTGATGTCCCGAACATGGATGACTTCACCGGGAACGGTGCCCCGAGGGCTGGGTGGGGCGGAGGTTAGAACCTGGACGGGGTAGCCCATCCGGGTGAGGTACTTGGCGAAGTGACCAGGGCGCACGACGCCCGCCGCAACCGTCGGCCAGTAGTAGAAAGCGATCAGAAGAACAGGCCGTTTCAATCGGTCACTCCGCCTTCAAGAATTCGCGGATAGTGGCCGTAATCCGTTCACTGGCATGGCCATCGCCGTAAGGATTATGGATCAGCGATCGCCGCTGATACTCGGCGGGATTAGCCAGGAGCTCCGTCACGGAATCAACGATCTTGCGTGTGTCGTTACCGACCAGCGTGGCCGTCCCCGCCGCAACCGCCTCTGGCCGCTCGGTTACCTCGCGCAGCACGAAGATTGGTTTCCCGAGTGAGGGGCCCTCTTCCTGAATGCCGCCGGAATCGGTGAGCAGGAGATAGGCCCGCCGCATGAGGTCCACACAGGCCACATAGTCCAGGGGCTCAATGAGATGGATGTTGGCCCGGCCCGAAAGATGCTGGTAGACCGGTTTGGTGACGTTGGGGTTGGGGTGTACCGGATAGACCAGTTCGACATCCTCGCGGTCCGCCAGCTCACTCAATGCCTTGCAGATGCGCTCCAGCCCCTCGCCAAAACTTTCCCGCCGGTGGGCGGTGACGAAAATCAGCTTCTTGGCGGGGTTCAGGAAGCTCCAGTCGCGAGGCGATGCCAAGGTGCCGTCGGCCAGGCGATCACGGACGTCCAACACCGCGTCGATACCGGAATTTCCCGTCACGGTGATGATCTCTGGCGGAACTCCTTCTTTTTTTAGGTTGTCGCTGGACCATTCAGTGGCGGCGAAGTGAAACGCCGTCAGTTTGCCCACCAATACCCGGTTCATCTCTTCCGGGAAGGGCTGCCGCATGTTCCACGTGCGCAATCCGGCCTCAATGTGACCAACGGGAATATTGGCATAAAAAGCCGCCAAGGCTCCGCAGAACGTGGTGGTTGTATCGCCTTGAACCAGCACCATATCCGGCTTTTCCGCCAATAGGACCGGCTCCATCTCGGCCAGCATCCGGGCCATCGACTGAGCGAGTGTCTGGCCAGGCCGCATGATGCCCAGATCGTGATCGGGCTGAACTTCAAAAATGCCCAACACCTGGTCCAGCATCTCCCGATGCTGCGCCGTGACACACACCCGGACATCCATATCTGGTTGCTTTTTCATGTACTTAACAACCGGGCACATCTTGATGGCCTCAGGGCGTGTTCCGAACACGAAAAGAACTTTGTGTTTACTCATAAGGGAAGTCCCATTAATAGCAATTGGGTGTGGAGATGGCAAATGTACACCATTGAGGGGCATATCGACCAGTGAGCGGCAAAGCTCGGGCTGGATGCCGCGCAATGCTGAAAAATATGGCCCCGCACCGGTACCCGTTGAGAGTAGCCGGAAGTGGTTCAGCTACAACGGGTTATCAACAGACGTGGTGAGCTATCGCATTGATTACACGATGCGCACGGCTTCAGCGGGCGGTGCGAGGAACGCGGAAGACGATATGGATCCAGTTCCCATGGGGCTGATTAAAACGGGCCTGGATATTGTTCAACACAATAGCCAGTTTGGCGGGCACCTTAGCCCAGAGGGGTAAAGGACCCGGCTTGGCGAGACGCTGATCACAGCCAGAGCAGGCCTCATCCTGGTAATAGGTGCCCCAGGGATTGCCGACCAGATCGAGCAACCACGTAGAGAGGGCATTGGTGCGGGCACGATTCTCTCCGACAAAGTGGATCGACTCCACTTCCAGGCTGGAGAACAGCTGACGGAGACGGGCTTCGTCAAATTCGTTCACGTGTCCCCAGGGTGGATTGATTTTGCCGCAATTGGAACAGGTCAGACGGCCGAGGCGCGTGTCCTGGCGATAGGGCACTCCGATCAACACCCGGTCAGCGGCCACACGGGCGATCTCGCGGGCTGCCGCTTCAATGGCGGGAATGTGCTCCAGGACTTCTGCGCACAGGATGAAGTCGAAGCTGCGATCAGGGAACTGGAGCGCGGTGACGTCACCGGCCAGGCATTCGGCACCCGGGATGTCAGGCTGAGCGAGGTCAAGTGCGACGACGTGTGAATAGTGTTCAGCCAACAAGCGGGTGTAGTGTCCGTCGCGGGCGCCGATATCGAGGGCTCGCGCACCTTGGCCAAACAAGGATACGAGAGACCGTTCACGGGCTTGTTCGCTTTCGGATAAGCGATATGTGGTGAGTTCTGCCATGACCTTTTTGATTGAGCCAGGCTGAAGATTCCGCCTCGGCTTGAATGGACTCAAGTACTCCACTTCTAGGGTACTCGTTAATCTCCTCGGCCATCGCGGGCGGAAACTCTCAGATTCACCGTCGCAATTCAGACTTTCATTCCGGGCGTTCGGTGCTGGTGTCCGGCAAGGGATGCTCAGAGTTTTGCATCACATCGGTCACTGGCCTCCTTAGGAAACAATTGTTTTCCTTTCAACATGTTCCTGCTCTTCACAGCGCATACCGACATGCTGGGCAGTTCTGCTGGCGGTGGAGGAATGGGATTGATGATAACCAGAATCTCGCTAGCGGCGGCCTTGATTGTTTGTTCATGGGGGTTGTCTGTGGGCCAAACGAGAGTCGACCTGCAGAACCAGGGGCGGAATGTCGACTTCTCGACTTCGGCAACCACGCGGCCGATCAAGACGGGTACGGTGACGCCGTCCACTTGCGCGGTGGGCGAGATGTTTTTCAAGACCGATTCGCCGGCCGGTTCGAACCTGCTGGCCTGCACTTCGGCAAACACATGGTCGTTGCAAGCAGGCGGGAGTGCTGCTTTGCCATCCTCGACGGGAAACGCAAACCGGGCACTCTTCACGGATGGAACGATACCCGCCTGGCGCACGATCTCTGCGGGAGGGTCCGGGGCCTTGCAGTTGACCCCCACGGCCACTGATCTAGGGATTGACATCGTCTCGGCGGTGGTGCCGGTGAAGGCTGCCGCCAACACGTTTACCGGACTGAACACCTTCGATCAAGGCGTTCAATTCACTCCGCAGACGGCTCCCGGATCACCGGCCAACGGCCGGGTTTGGTATGACACCACGGCCAACCGGTTCCGACTGCGGGAGAACGGCGTCACGGCCGATCTGCGCAATCCAACCATGGGGGTGTATCTCAGCGCCCCGGCAGCAGTAGTGCCGGCCAGTTCTACGCAGTTCTTCGCACCGTCGGGAGCTGTTTTTTCGCCGACGGAGTCGGGCCGTCAGGTGGCAGTACCGGTGGCGGGTACGCTGCGGGATTTGGTGGTTCGCACATCGAGCAGCCAACCGAGCACCGGATCGCTGGTTTGCGCGGTGCGGGTGAATGGGGTCTCGACGTTGCTGTCGGTAACGATGGCTTCCAATGCGGCAACGGGGACCTTTAGCGACCTGACGGACACTGTCGCGGTAGCAGCGTTGGATCTGATCTCGATCTCGTGCGCGAATACGGCCACGGCCTCCAGTGCAACGATCTCGGGGATCTCCTTCCGGATGGTGCAATAGCTATGCGGCGATCACTGCAAGGATTCTTGGGTCGATTGGCTATGGCGGCCGCTCTCGGTGGGGCCTTCGCGGCGGCTCAGCCGGTATTGGTGGGAACAGCCTTTGTGGACAACATCACCAGCAGCCAGGCGCGGGTGCACTGGATCACGGATATTGCCTCAACCACGGTGATTGAATACGGGACGACGCCAGCGTTGGGGAACATTATCTGGCCGGCCTGGGCCAACCTGTTCCCTTTCCACAACTGGTACATCTCGGGGGTGGCACCGAGCACGACCATCCACTACCGGGGCTGTTCAGCACCGGAGACCTACAGTGGTTGGACCATCGTGTCGAGTACGATCACCATCACCGGACACGGCTTCACCAATGGGACCTTGGTCCAGGTCCACGCTGGAAATATCGGACAGTTGTATTCGCTGAACAACTATGGGACCTACTTCGTCGTGAATGCAACGGCCAATACGTTCCAACTGGCCGCGACACTGGGCGGCAGCCCGTTGACGGTTACGGGGACGTTGACGGGCACAGCGAGAATCGGGCGCGCGGTGTGTACTGCGGTGTCAACTTTCACCACCACGGCTGGTGATCCTAGTGGAGTGGCGGCGCCGGTCCCTCCGGCGGTATCGATCCCCAGTGTGCCGGTGATTGACGGCAATACCTACAATATCGATGGAACGTGTTCCAATCTGTCGACCGTTCTGACGACCTTAAGCACTCTGACCGGTTCGGCCAATCACCAGGTTCTTATTCCGGCGGGCACCGACTGCCGGGGCCAGTTTGTCTTTCCGGCACGGCCCTCGCATAGCGGATGGGTGGTGATCCGCTCGGGAGCAGCAGATTCGCAGCTTCCGCCCCCCGGAGTGAGGTCGCGCGAGGAGTTCATCCCGTATTACGCAAAGTTCACCTCGGATTCCTTTCCATTGACCAACTGGATTGGGGCCACCAGCCTACCTCTCTTCCCGTGTGCAGGCAAAGGGCAGATGGATGCGATCACCGCGCCCAGTGTCAATGGCACCGGGCTGACACCACTGTATGTGTGCGATGTACCCAATCTCATTGTGACCAAGAACATCGAGACGATCACCAATACTGCGGGCGTGATCACGATCAGAATTACCAACCACGGGTTCAGAGCCGGAACTCTGCTTCGAGTGGAGGGCACGGGGATTAGTGCGCTAGACAATCGGGGCTACCCGGTTCTGGTGGTTAACTCGGATACCTTCCAGTTGGTGGGGACTTCCGGCACCATCAACTCCTGCACGACTTGTACCGGACTGGTGCGGGCCGACATTGGACGCATCCAAGCGCCGGGCAGCACCTATGGGCCCACCGCAAATCGGCCCGCCACCTGTGCCGACGGCCAAACATGGATTGACGAAGTACCGGCAAATCCCAGCACGCTCTCATGGTGCGATAACGGCACATGGCGGCCGTTCCGCATCATCAATCAGCCGGGCGGGAACACGCACATCACCTTTCAGTCCAACGCCAGCCGCTACCGGTTTATCGGTCTCGACATTCAGCACGCAAAGTTTCCGCAGACGATACCTGATGGCTGGGGGACGGGCGACCAAAGGCAGGGCCGGATGGGGAATCTGATCCGTACGCGTATCTCCAACAGCGATATCGTTTTTGACCGCTGCGAGATTCACTCCCATGACTACCCGAACAGGTCGGGTTCGATGATAACCCCGAATGGCACCCGCATCGGCTTTTTGAACTCGAGACTTTACGACGCGGTGGCCTGGCTTGTGCACCCGCACCCTGGCTTGCTGGAAGTGAACATGATGCAGATTACGCAGGGCAGTGGCGGGTTCTTCCAGAACAACTATATTCAAGGTGCCGGAATCAGCCTGATTGTCTCCGATAGCCCGCAGCAAACTGCTTCGGAGCCACCAAATCCAGACATTCCGCTTCAGTTTGTCCATCCTCCTTCGGACTACCTCTTCCGGCGAAACCTGTTCTACAAGGACCCGATCCACCGGGGAGGAACGCTGGAGAATTACCTGACTGGGCGGACGTATGCCAACCGCCACCATATCGAGTGGAAACGAGGCCAACGCTTCTTGCTGGATGGGAATATCTTCGAGAACAACTGGTCGAAATCCGTGCAAGGTGCAGCAGCGCTCGTGACGCCCGTTAACGCGGAATCCTGGGCTAGTTCGCCAGTGATCTCCATTAGCAGTGCGGGCGATGTTTTGGTGAGCTCGGGAGCACTCGACAATGCTGTCCCCGGAGAGCCCATGGCGATCACGGGAGCTTCCAATCCAGCCCACAACGGTATCTGGACGATTGCTTCGGTCACGGCGTCGGCCAACACGATCCGCCTTTCCGGCATGCCGGCAGTTTCTTCGACTGGCGGGACGGCAACAGCCATGGGTTCAACGGTGGTGGTAACGGATCTGGACTGGACCAACAATACGCTGAACAGAACACCGGTGGTGGCGCTTCTGAACGGCCACGGGGTTCAAGCGGGCCCCATCACCAAGCAAACGCAGCGTATCCGTTTCCGCAATAACCTGTTCTTCGACATCAACCGCCGGCCCTGTACCAATGACATTACTGACTTTCGAGTCTGCGACGCCACTGCGGGCCCCCCCTATGGATATAACGATTCCACTGGGATCACCCCCAGCGGCGGTAGCCCTTACATCTTCAACATCTATTTGGGGCCGGAAGACTACATTTTTGACAGCAACTCCGCGATTGATGTGCAAGGCAATGGCGGCCAGCAGCTGCTGCTCAATTCAGAGCTCCAAAACGGCAGAGGCAAGGGCCTGTCGCTGCGCAATAACCTGTGGGTCTCGACCGGGAGTGCATCGAGTATTCCCATCAACACCCAGAAGTGGGGTGTAGGGACCGACGGACTGGACGCTGCGTGGCCGAATCTAGGGGGGGCTTCAGCGGGCTGGGTGGCGTCTAACAATGCATTCTGCTGCAGCGTATCCAATTCGGCGAGGTACACCAGTATCGCGGCCCTGCCCGCCAGCAAATCGGCCGTTTCATTCTGGAATGACTCACAGCTGAACTATCGATTGCGTTCGGATAGCCCACTTATCTCTGGTGGGGCCAACCGAGGCTCGGACGGCCGGGATGTCGGTGCCGATATTGATGCTCTTGAAGCGGCGCAGGGTAGGGTCCAGAATGCCCGTACATGGGGGGTGAGCACCACTACGGCCAACGTAGGGTACCTCGCCCCTGATGCAGATTCCTGCACCGTGGAGTATGGCACCAATCCGGCGTGGGGGACAGGAACCCGCTTAAATGATGGCGGTGGGCCCCGGGTGCGCAATGTCGCAATATCCGGGCTGGCGGCCAACACAACGTACTACTATCGTGTTCTGTGCTCCGTAGAGCAGCCCTCTGGTTTATTCAGAACGGCACCCTAGAGCCTAGGCACCGGCGGCCACCCCGCAACCCAGATCGTTCCTGGTTGGGTGGCCGCCGCCGTGGTGCCCACTGCGTTTGGAGGCCGAAAAAGAATTCACAGCCCCGGCCTAAATCACCGACAATGATAGTAGTGGGCCATTCCCAGGAGTGGCCCGTTTTGCATGAACACCTTTCTGCTTAAACTCCGCCGGGGGGAAACGCCCTTTTTCCGTTTTGCGGGCAGCATCGCTAGGCGCGTCCTCCGCGGCGGAGGCATTTCCCCCGGACCGCTGAAGCCGGTATTCAGCTTTCTCTACCAAGCTCACTTTATCGTCCGCACCGTTTTCACCTCCTTCGTCACCGCTGTCTACAGCTACCCCCTGTTCGTTTCCCGCTGTACCAAGGTGGGGAAGAACCTCGGACTCGTATTGCTGCCAGAAGTTGACGGCCATACCCGTATTTATCTGGGTGATGATGTCCAGTTCACTGGAAAAGTCGCCATTATCAGCGGTCGCGTCTTCGATCATCCTCGCCTGGTGGTGGGCAATCGCTCGTCACTCGGGCACGGTACGGTGATTTCAGTGAATAACGAGGTGACCATTGGCGATGATGTGCTGATTGCCGGCTCTGTTCGCATTGTGGACAATGATGGCCACCCGGTGGATACGGACCGCCGTGTTCGCCATGAGCCGCCGGGTCCAGAGAGCACCAAGCCCGTGCATATCGCCGACAAAGCCTGGATCGGCAATAGTGCCTGCATTCTGAAAGGCGTCACCGTGGGAGAAGGCGCCATTGTGGCCGCACTGAGCGTGGTCACTAAGGACGTGCCGCCCTATCACGTAGTGGCCGGCAACCCGGCCCGTGTCGTCAAGGATCTGCGGGCACAATCTAAGCCTGAATTGGCCGCCGATCCCGTCTAGACAAGAGGCTGGAGAGGTGTCATGGCCTACCCCGGACGGCTGCGCCAACCAGGGCCGCTTGGCACAAGCTAACCCGACTACCATAGAATAGTGGCCTTCCATTATCATGTTCGCGAGAGTTCGAAGGCTCAGCCGTACCAGCATTGTGAGCGAATCGATCCGATATTCTGCTCATCTGCCGAAAAGCAGAGGTGAGACGCGTGGCGGAATGTTTCGGGATTAGCTTATGGAAAGCATGTTGCTAGCAATCAAGGACCTCCATGGGGTTGGGTCAACCCAACTATGACACCGACTGCTGTCAACGGACGTATTGGCACCGCCCCACTCTCCAGCTTGGGCCATTTCAAGGAGCCCGACAGCCTTCAGAAGATCGGTTATTTCGCGCTTCTGGCCTATGTTTTCGTTTACCTTAGCCGCATTCTTGAAGTCAGCGGCTTGGGCTCCCTGAAGATTACCCTTTTGCTCAACGTGGTGTGGTTTGCGATGGCGGTCATTACAGGGGGGGTGTTCTCCTTTTTTTCCACCCGGTCAGGAGCCCTCTTCACTGCCTTTTCCTTGTGGGCTGTCGTGAGCCTGCCTTTCAGTGTTTGGCGTGGAGGCAGTGTCGAAACCGTAACCGCTGTATTCCGCTCCTTGTCGTTAATGGGTGCGATTGTCGCCCTCACGGTGACCGGCAAATGGGCTCTGCGGATGATTTACGGCATTGGTATTGGGATGGGCGCGGCCAGCATCGCTGCCGTGTTTAAAGGCAAGACGAGTTCCCTGGGCCGCCTGGCGATGGATGGCGGCACTTTAAGCGACCCCAATACTTTGTGCGTGGCGGTGTTGATGGGCATGCCCATGCTTTGGCTGATGTCTCGGAACGCGCGCAGTAAATTAGGTAAATTGTTGCCTCTTTGCTTTGTGCCAGTGATTCTCTACGTGGCCTACCGGACGGGATCGCGCGCGGGTATGCTCGCATTGCTGGTGATGCTGGTGTTGTACTTCATCCGCGCCAGCGGCTTCAAAAAGATGCAGATGATCGCGCTGGCAGTGGTGGGTGTGGCGGTCTTGGCCTCCTCGTCAGATAGATTATTGAAGCGATTGGCCCTCATTCCTGGAATCAGTTCAGAAGAGGCTCCCGCCGATGACGACGCAATCGCGGCCGAAGGCTCCACCGAGGGCCGCACTTTTCTGTTGCTCAAGAGCCTGGAGTTCACCATCTACCATCCCCTTCTCGGCGTGGGCCCCGGGGCATTCCAAATGGCCGAGCAGGCCGATGCCATCGCCAACAACCGGAGGCCCAACTTTCACGTAACCCACAACAGCTACACCGAAGTATCGAGCGAATGCGGCATACCGGCTTTGCTGCTCTATGTAGGGGCAATCTTTTCGGCTCTCGGCGCCACCACGCGAGTCTCCAAAATGGCCGTTCGGCCCGGCGACAAGGACGCCGAGGACATCCGGCAGGGTGGTCTCTACCTCCAGTTGTCGCTGGTGACCTTAATGGTGGGAATGTTCTTTTTGAGCATGGCCTACACCGGCTTGATCTTCATCATTTGTGGTCTGGCCATGGCTCTGGAAAGAGCGGCCAAAGCGGAGTACATGACCCCTGCCACCCGCAGTAGCCAGAACACCCTGCCGCTGTCTGCGCCCCCGCAGATTCCGGCTCTCAGCCGTATTCGCTAGCGGCGAGGGTTAGAACACAATCCGCTCCACCTCATCCAGCGTCACCAGATCGAGACGGCGGTCATAAAGGCCGGTAGTCCGGGCACTTTCATGATTAGCCATCTGTTGCGCCACTTCCAACCGGCCGCCGTGACGCAGGTACTCGGTGATTCCGGTGGCGCGAAAGGTGTGGCAACAGATCCTGGTCTCAAGACCGGCGCGTTCCGCGCGACGTTGGACCATTCGGTAGACGTCCGGTTGTGCCATGGGCCGCTCCGTGATGGTGCCGTTGCGCCCCCTTGTCGTCCGGAACAACCAGCCTTTGGGGTTCCCAGGCACCGCATGAAGGTATTCCTCAAGATACTCCTCTAATCGGTGATGGCAGGGCATCTCGTGCTGCTTGCCCCCTTTCTCATGGAGCCGCACCCAAAGACGCCGCCCCTGCCGGTAGATGTCTTCCTGGCGGACTTGAATGGCCGCCCCCACACGGGCAAAGGTATAAACCAACAACCCGATCAATGCCCGATCCCGTTGGCCGATCGCGGTACTCGTTTCAATGCTATCCAGCAGGGTCTTCACTTCCTCCGCGGAAAGGACCGTGGTTTTGCCTCGCTTCACCGAATAACGCGGTCCCCGGACAACACTCGCTGGATTGCTCGGCATCACCTGGCCCACCACCAGCCAGTCAAACAACATCCGCAAAGCCGCCAGATACTGCTTGACCGTGGGCGGCGAGAGCCGCCGCTGCAACTGCTCCACCCAGGCCGCTACTTCGATCGGCTGGATAGCGGGCGGAGAGTCGATTCCCTGCCCTCGGCACCAGCTCGCGAAGTCCCTCACCGCCCGCAGATATGCCTGGCGTGTGTGGCGATTCCGGATATGAGCTCCAAAGAACTCTGCCGTACGCTTCGAGATCTCAGTTGTGCCGTGAAAGAGTTCGCTTGAAGCAGCTGCGGACAACACTTTAATGGGCGTTGGCATTTACGTATGATAACGTCCTTTATCAATCTCCTTTGCCTTCCTCATTCTACGCTTATGCGCAGAACCGTTGTCCGCGTAGTATCCTTTGTGTCTGGTTCCCTTATGCCTGATAAACCAACATGGTACGGTCGCATTCCGGAGGCATTGCTAGCCATGGAGACCATGGAGAACCCCTGGATAGACCGCCAGGCGTTGCAGACCTTGCTCGGTGTAGGCCGCCGGCGGGCCCAGCAGTTGATGCAGCCACTTGCCAGCCAAGTGATTGGCCGCAACCTGCTGGTAGGCCGGGAACGGTTCCGCGAGTTTCTGTTGGCAACCGCCGCCGGACAACCTGCCGGTCTTGACCATCAGCGCCGTCTTCGATTTGCTCACCAGATCGACCAGTGGGCGCGGACGCCACGCCTACCGGTTGAGGCTCCGGCCCGGATCATCCATCAACAGTTGGCTTCCCTTCCCCCAGGTATCGAACTGGCCCCCAGCCGTATCACCATCACCTTCACGAACTCTCATGACGCCCTGGAGAAAATGCTCGCTTTGGCTCTCGCCATCAGCAATGACCTGGACGGATTTGAGAACGCGACGCACAGCGCTTGACGTACTGGCTGTACAGCTGTACAGCTGTCTTGCCATCCATACACCTTGTATTTTCCATGTACAGTCTGCGATGCTGTACAGCAGATGCCAGCTGTCATTTCGATCGCCAATCAGAAGGGTGGCGCGGGTAAAACAACCGTCACGATGAACTTGGCCGGCGGCCTCCATGAAGCAGGCTATCGCGTCCTCGTCATCGACGCTGATCCTCAACAGAGTGCGACCAAATGGCGCAATCGTCAGGAAGAGAATCAACTCGGCTTCGATATCATCTCGATGGCCCGCCCCGGACTCCATAAGGACCTGCCGGGCATGAACCTGGATTACGAGATCATCCTCATCGATTGCCCGCCCGGGCTGGCCGATTCCAGTGGCCAGGGCGGCATCACCATCGGGGCCGTTTTGGCCAGCCAATTTGTTCTGGTTCCGGTGCAACCCACTTTCCTCGATTACGAGGCTTCCCAGATGGTCTTGCCCCTATTGCAACAAGTGGCGGCATTCCGGCCGGATCTGCAGGCTCTCATTATCGTCAATCGGAAACCAACCAACCGTTCGCGGCTGGCCACCGAAGCTCGGGAAGCAGCAGTGGCATTTTTTACGTCAACCGAGGTTTCCATTCGGGTCTTGCAAGCGGAGTTGAGCGACCGTACAGCCTATAAGGAGTCGCCCGGTACCGGACAGACCATCTTGCGCTACGAACCGGGCTCTAAAGGAGCCGAAGAAGTGCGCCAACTCACCATGGAGGTACTTGAATGTCTAAGAGTTCCCGCCCGAGCCTAACCCAACTGGTACGGCACGACTTGCCTGTTCGCGAGATGCCGGTCGTTTCACCACTCCTGGAAGCGACCGTTCTGCCAACCGCGGAAGCCCAGCGAGCAATACAGCCAGCTGTACAGCCAGAAAGCAATACACCACCTGTACAGCACCCTGATGTACCGCTATTTGAGAATCGAACGGTTGCGGCAGCGGCTTCGTATTCCACTGTACAGCTGACACCTGTACAGCCAATGGAAGTGCCTCTGGGCCCTGGCACAAAGCTAGTGCCCCGCACCGGTCCACGCCGCGGAGATCCCACCCAAAGCGCCACCTACCGCCTACCTTTACCCCTTTACAACCAGCTGGTTGATGTCGCTCATCATTACCGGATCGCCATGACCGATATCGTTGTTGAAGCGCTGGAGCAGCACCTAAAGAATTTCCCACTCCCCCGTTAAGCCATGGGGCCGCGGTTGGTCGGCCTTTAGAACATCGCCAATTGCTGATTGGCCTTGAGCCACTGTTCAAAGCCGGGCAGGGAAGTGCCCTCGCGGAGAACAGACCGCAACATTCCCAGCGCCACCTCGCGCTTGGTGGCATCGCTTGAGCGTTGGTAAAAGTCAGGTTGCTCTCGGCGCAGCTTGCGTGTTTGCTCCTTGATGGCATCGGCTAGCCGCTCCGGCGTCATCCGGTTAACCTTCTCTTCAATCAGGCGTTCGATATCGAGTTCGTACTTTTCCAGCAAGCGCCAATGGCGTTGCTGGCTATCGAGATCAGCCTGCTCACGCTGTTGGCGCAGTTGCCGCCGGTGCGACGTCTCAAACTGCTCCGGTACACCCAAGTTGCTCTCGATGGCCCAGATGTAAAAGCCGGCCGGATTCTGCAGTTTGCCCCGGCGATCATTCTGGATCAGTGAATCGGCATACTCTATCTGGTCCATCACGGGCTGGGTGTCCGCGATATCGAGAGCCAACTGCCGCGCCTTCCTCTCAGCTACACCGCGATTGATCAGTTCACCGACCCAGTTCGGCAGACTTGCCTGGAGCGCCGCCCGCCCCTCGGATGTCACAAATCCGGCAAAGCTGGGTAGTGACAGAAGGCGGTTTCCCGGAGCCAGCACCAGCTTAAAGTCGCCCCCTTGGCTGGTGTGTACGATCTCCCAGCTGGACAAATAGCCAATATCCACCAGTTCGTTCAGGGATGGCTGTAGAACTGATCTGGCTTTAGAAATATGCGGATACGCCCGGATATGCAGCAACTGGCAAAAATCCTGGTACTTCTTCTCAACCGGTTGTCCCTTGCTCGCATAGAACCACACGCTGAGGTGGCCGAACAGCGCTTTGGCGATGTCGCGGCTTAGCTTCAGATAGGCATTGAAGTCTAACGGCAGCATGTAGCCCTGATTCAGGTTGTTCAACTGCCACTGCGAAAGATAAACCTCATAGAACTCCGACCGGATCCCGTCCTTCATCTCCTCTCCGAAGAGCACCACCCGGTCGAAGACGTGAAACGTATCGCTGGCATACTGCCGGCGGTCGGCCAGAAAGATCGATGACTCCGACATGATGATGGTCGCCACCATGCGCTTGCACCAATCATTGATCTCGTCGTAGTGAAAACCACCCTTGCGAAGCCGCAGCAACTTGATCAGTTCGGCCCCGGAGAACCGTACAGGATTAGCCACCTGGCCCTGCTGATCCCGCTGATCCATGGCTACCTTCATGAAAGCCATGTACTTGTCTCGATCGGCCGTAGTCGGCAAACCTAAACTGGGCACACCCTCGATCACGGCTTTGGCCTGAATGCGCTGCCCGTCAGGCCGCCGGATGATCTGGAAGACGGTTCGGGAGATCTCTTTGCTTGGTGTAGATGCGAAGAAACCGACGGACTGGAGGTTCTTTTCAACTCGGACGAGATCTACGTCCTCACGCTCTACAACAACAGCGGCCAGAGTCTGCTGGTCAGTGTCAGACCCAGACTTCTGCTGTGTGCTCTTCATGATGTTGCTTTAGAATAGTCTGAACAGAACTCTGAAAACCTTTAGCGGTTGGCAAATAATTGAAAACAAGATAGATAAAGCACATTTTGTGCCACGGAACTACACTCTTTTGGCCACGGAACTACACCCTGGCTTCCACGATACTTCACCATTTTTCCTTTGATCTACACTATTCTGCCGCGTAGCTACACTATTCTGCCAAGCAGCTACACTTCTCTGCCACGAAGCTACACTGGGCCTGCCGCCGAAGTGGCCGGAGTTCATCCAGTATCGGCCGATGCAGAACGCAATAGCGCTACTAAGAGTCCTATTATCAATAATATGAAGTAGTTCAGGCCAGGGGACTGCTAGCAGGTCGAAACATCTCCCAAAAGCGATGATCCGGTCTTCCCACGAAAATGCGAGCCGCTGGTTGGAAAGTGGCAAAAGCAGTGTTAGCGGCGATTCGAAATCAGCTGTACAGTAAACAGGCTGTACAGCAATACAGGATATTCGGTACAGCTTTCGTGAGGACCACCGCCTGGAAATCCTGTTTCAGTGCCGAATAGCCAAGAAAACAATCTGAGCCTTCCACGGAGCTACACTCCATTTCCACGCAACTACACTTCCGGACAATCGATCGGGAATGGTCTCGCTTCTTTTCCACACAACTACACCCATCAGGATCAGAAAGAAGGGGCTCTACACCAGTGCAGTACGGGGCAGGGAACTCCTGTCAGCTACATGCTGTCAATTGTTTAGCGGCCACCGAGGGCGTAGCGGCCGCTTGTTCTGGCTCGGGAGCGGCCCAGTCGTAGCGCCAACTGGAGGTTATCTCCTGCGCAATCACTTCCAACGGAACCTGGCTTCTACTCGTGCATGGGCCTTCAATCAGTAGCGCTTCAGCATTGGCTAGCTCAACGCGGAACGTCCAACCGATCGTGCCATGACTGATCGTGTCCACCCGGCCACTCTGCGGGCGAAGCCACGAAACACGCACCCACCCGGCGGATCGTCCACAGCGAACGACCGCAGACCACCATTCGTCCTCAGACGTTGCCGCCCGCAACTCCGCCGCCCATCGGCTCAGGTGTAGTCGGCTGGCGAACACATGCCGCAGGCCATCCCCGAAGATAAACTCGCTCACGGTATGAAACTCGACATAACGGAGCCTTGAAACCAGCAGCGAAGCGGCCACCAGAAACGCACCCAGTAGCCAAAGGCCATAGCCATCGGAGTGAGGAGCACTCAGCAGTACAGCCGTTCCGGCCGCAACCGCGGCAAATAGATAGAGCGTAATCACCGCCCCACGTGTCGTAAAACCCCGATCCAGCAGTCGGTGATGGATATGGAAGCGGTCGGCGCCGAAGATCGGTTGACCAGACAGAAATCGCCGGATGACCGAGAGCAGCAGATCCAGCAGTGGCACCGATAGCGACACCAGTGGAACCGCAATACTCAGCAACGTCGCCATCTTGTGGGTCCAGATCATTCCGAAACAGCCCAGCAGGTAGCCGATCAGTAGCGCCCCTGAATCACCCAGGAACACTGTCGCCGGATTGAAGTTGTAGACCAGAAAACCCGCCAGCGCCGCCGCCAGCGGAAGCGTGGTCATCGCCAACGGGTAGTTGCCATAAAGCAGCGCAACCCCAAACAAGGTCAGGGTGGAGAATAGACCCATCCCCGCACACAGACCGTCCAAACCATCAATCAGGTTCAGAGCATTGGTGGTCAGCAATAGCCAGAAGACCGTAATGGGCAGAGCCGCCCACATCGGGAGACTATAGTTCCCGATCGTCTCCACCCGCAGCCCCGCGGAAAACGTCACCAAGGCAGCCAAGACCTGACCGGCCAGCTTCAATTCCGCCTTCACGCTGAAAAGATCGTCCACCAAGCCGACACAGAAAATGATCAGCGCGCCCGGCAACAGCTTCCAGGCCATGGAGTCCGCGTCCGGCGGCCATTGGGTGACACTCAGCAACGAAAGGCCGTAGGCGATCGCAATGGGGATGCCGCCGGCTCTCGGGACGGGACGTGCGTGTACCTTCCGGCCCGAAGGGT
>JBIKMK010000382.1:0-4788 GCA_044359315.1 Bryobacteraceae bacterium
GGAACAGAAGGTGAGCGGTGGGGGGGAGAGCAGTTGGCGCAGTCTGGCGTTGGCCTACCGGTCTCAAGCCGGCTTGGCGGGGACACGGCTGGAAGCGCGGCTGGCCGCTGCCGCCGCCGCCAGAAGCTATGGGGAGAAACGCCTGGAGGCGAATGCGGCCCATGCAGCGGCTCGCCGGGAACTGGCGCAGGATCTGGCCGCGGCCGGCGAACTGAACTTGGAGGCCACCGACTATGTGGCGGCGGCGACGCTGTTCCGGACGGCAGCGGAGCATCTGCGGACCCTGGCCGCGCTGGACGCGGGTGAACTGCAGCGACCGGCCTACCTGGGGGTACTGCGGGGCTTGGCGGCCAGTTTGTGGAAGGCCCAGGATTGGACGGCACTGGGGCAGGAAGCGGCCCAACTGCGCCGCTTGGCGGCCAAGGATGCGCCAGCAAACGACCAAGCCCTGGCGGCGCTGATCGAAGGCGATCTGGCCCAGCGGCGGCGCGATACGCCAAAGGCGTGCGAGGCCTGGGCGCTGGCCCGCGCCGCCGCCGCGGAAGCCGCCCGGACGGGGGCCATTTTTGTGGAAGCGGAGGCACTCAGCAAACGGCAAGGGCAATGCCCGTAGTCCGTTCTCTGGCGCTTACCAGGGCCCAACTGCCTGCTCATAGCGCCGCAAGTCCCTTGCGGGCAGGATTGGCAGGGAGTCCGGCCGCACCGTACTATCAGACTATGCACCAGCTTATTCGCCGATGTCTTCCCGAGTTCCCATTTGCCCTCCGCGTTGTCCTGGGCTTGGCCGCCGTGGTGATGACGGGCGGCCCGGCGGTGGCCCAGTCCACTGTTCCCGCAGCGTCGGCCAGCGGCCGCTCCGTCACGGTGAATGTTTCGCAGGATGTGAATGCCCCGGCGGATTCGCTGCGCATCCGCTTCCGTTATTTGGACGTCAGCCGTTCAGTTGATGAGGTGATTGGCGTGCTGGGCAGCAACCAGATCACCGTTACCAAAGACGATCTGGTGGATTTGGGCTACCAGTCGGCTTCCAGCGGATCGGCCGTTTATCCGTACTACTCGTTTGACATTGATATCCCCGTCGCCGGCTTTAGTGAGTTCTTCACCCGGTTGGGGCGCATCAATAGCACCCAGCAGAACTCCGCCGTCAGCATTGTTTCCAACACCGCGCGCGTGGCCGCCCTCAATGAAGACAAGCGGGCCGCCGTGGTGGCGGAGCTGGCCAGGTTGGCCCGGACCCGGGCCCAGGCGTTGGTGGCCGCCATGCCCCCGGTGGAGGGCACCGCAGCAGCCCTGGGTGACCTGCAATCCCTGGAAGAGTTCATCTCCTTCGCAGGCCTGAAGGCCACCGTGACGCTGACGGCCCGGTACGCCCTTAAGTAGCCCTTCCGCCAGCTTGCGCTCTTCAGGCGGAGTCGGGCAAACTTGTCAGGAGACGCGAGCCGGTGCCCACCGCCGCGGATCTTGACAAATAGCGAAGAAACGGCGAAACTACAAAGGCCATGGCAACCCACGACAACAAAGAGCGCGACCGGAATCTATCCAACGTCCTTGGACAACTGGAAAAGCAGTACGGCAAAGGTTCGATCGTCCGGCTCGGCTCCAAGGATGCGGTGCAGCCGGTAGCGGCCATCTCAACGGGCTCGATCTCCGTGGACTATGCCCTGGGTGTCGGCGGTTTCCCGCGCGGTCGCATTTGCGAGATCTTTGGTCCGGAGTCATCGGGTAAGACCACGATCGCGCTGCAGTTGGTGGCCCAGGCGCAGAAGGCCGGCGGCATGGCGGCGTTTATCGACGTGGAACACGCGCTGGACCCCGGGTACGCCCAGAAGTTGGGTGTCGATATCGACAACTTGCTGGTTTCTCAGCCGGACTACGCCGAACAGGCTCTGGAGATCACCAATTCGCTGATCAGCTCCGGCTCGATCGACATTCTGGTGGTGGACTCGGTGGCGGCACTGGTTCCCAAGGCGGAACTGGATGGCGAAATGGGCGATGCCTTTGTGGGTATCCAGGCGCGCCTGATGTCACAGGCGATGCGTAAGCTGACCGGTACGGTATCGAAGTCCAACACTTGCCTGGTGTTCATCAACCAGATCCGCGAGAAGATCGGCGTCATGTTCGGCAGCCCGGAGACTACCTCCGGCGGCCGGGCGCTGAAGTTCTACTCGTCCGTCCGCGTCGACATCCGCCGCATCGCCGCCATCAAGGAAGGCGAAGTGGTCAGCGGCAATCGCACCAAGCTGAAGGTCGTCAAGAACAAGGTGGCTCCGCCTTTCCGCGAAGCTGAGTTCGACATCCTCTACGGCGAAGGCATCTCCAAGGAAGGCGATCTGCTGGATTTGGGCGTGGCGCAGAACATCGTCGACAAGAGCGGTTCCTGGTTCAGCTATAAGGGTGACCGGATCGGCCAGGGCCGCGAAAACGTCCGGCAGTTCCTAAAGGACAACCCGGACATGTGCGCCTCCATCGACGCCGAAGTCCGGCTGAAGCTGGGTATCCCCGCACCCGGCATGTCTCCCAACATTGAGCAGGAACCCGAGCCGAAAGCCGCCAAAGCGCGCGGGTAGCGCCTATGGGTCCGCAATCGTGGCTGGTAATCCGGTGGCGCAGGCTGACAGCCTGCAGCGGGACCTTCAGTCCCGCCACTTTGAGGCACGCAGCCGATCCGCACAAGTTTTTCAGCCCGAGCGCTCCCACAGGGCGGACTGAAGTCCGCCTGCGGCTGACAGCCTGCGCCACCACGAGCTGGATCAGGACACCTTGACCGCATGACGGAGGACAAGCTCTTTGTCGCGCCCGACGGCGAACCGCGTTGCTGGTGGTGTGCCGCCGAGCCGCTCTATGTGGACTATCACGACCAGGAGTGGGGTTTCCCGGTTACCGATGACCGCCGGCTGTTTGAGAAGATCTGCCTGGAAGGTTTCCAGTCGGGCCTAAGCTGGCTGACGATCCTGCGCAAGCGACCTCACTTCCGGGCAGCGTTTGCTAATTTCGAGTTTGAGCGCGTGGCGCAGTTTGGCGAGGCGGACGTGGCCCGACTGCTGGCCGATTCCGGGATCGTCCGGCATCGCGGCAAAATCGAAGCCACCATCAACAACGCCGCACGGGCGGTGGAACTCCAGCGGGAGTTCGGCTCCCTGTCGCGGTACTTTTGGCAGTACGAGCCTTGTGCCGCCTCGCGGCCCACGCAGTTCACCCATGCCGAACTGGTAAAGATCACGACCTGCCCGGAGGCGGTGGCACTATCGAAGGATCTGAAGCGGCGCGGCTGGAAGTTTGTCGGGCCCACCACCATATACGCCTTCATGCAGGCGATGGGCCTGGTGAATGATCACCTGGAGGCGTGCTCCGTGAGGGCTGCGGCGGAGCAGGCGCGCCACCCCCGGTAGTACTCTGGCACTAGTGCGGAAGGCGCCAAGGCCCAAAACATTCCTGTTTTGAAATGTTTTTGTGGATTTCATGCTGAAAAGCCCACAAAACCGCGATTTATAGGGCTTTTTGCCCTTTACAGCGCCAATTCAGGCCTGTATGATGGGGACGAATTCAGACTTCGCGAGATGAAGTCCACGGGAGAATCGGTAAAGGAGAAATATGGCCGAAAGAATGACACAAGCGCAGTTGGTATCCGCATTGGCCGACACCAACGGAATGACGAAAGCCCAGACGAAGGCTTTCCTGACCAGCATCTCAGAGCTGGCGGTGAAGGAAACCAAGAAGAACGGCGAGTTCGTTGTTCCGGGTATTGGCAAGTTGGTCCGCCGTGAGACCAAGGCGCGCATGGGCCGCAACCCGGCCACCGGCGCGGCCATCAAGATCCCCGCCAAGAAAGTGGTGAAGTTCCGCGTCGCCAAGGCGCTGAAAGATGCCATCGTACCGCCGAAGGCGCCGAAGGCTGCAAAGAAGGCGTAGGCTTGACTGCCTAACCCAGGACCCCAGCGCGCTCACCAGGCGCTGACGGCCCCGAAAAGAGAAACCCCGCGGTTCCCTGAGGGAACATCGCGGGGTTTCTTTTTTTGTTTGAAACCGAATACGGGCTGCCACTTGGTACTGCGGGCGGCACCGGGAAGCCTTATGCCTGCTTCTTTTCCTCGGGTTTGTCTTCGCTCTTGAGGGCGTTCTTAAAGTTCTTGATGCCTTCGCCCAAGCCCTTGGCCACCTCGGGGATTTTGCGGCCGCCGAATAGAAGTACGGCGACGGCGAGAATAATGAGCAACTCGGGCACGCCGAGCGGTCCCATAAACGCCAGCCGATCAATGGACTGCATAGGCCTCCTTCTCCAGACTCCTCCTATTGTAGGTGTATGCAGACCTTGAGCGCAACGCATACCGGGCGGCACGAGCCGGCCAGTGCTGATTCTTCCGGCTTCAGCCCAACGGGCAAAGGGGCTCATACCGGACGGCGTTTCTTAACGATAAGCTATCGGTTATGGCTTCCACCATCTGGAAAGGTCACATCACCTTTGGGCTGGTCTCGCTTCCCGTCAAGCTGGTGGCGGCGGCGCGGCCGGAGACGGTGAGTTTTAATCAGCTCCATCGGCCGACAGGCTCCCGCGTCAAGCAGGTGCTCTATTCGATCGCCGATGACAAGCCGGTGCCGCGCAGCGAGCTGGTGAAGGGCTTTGAATACGAGAAGGACCGCTACGTCATCATCGAAGATGAGGACATCAAGAAGATCCAGCCCAAGACCGCCAAGGTGATGGAGATCCTGGAGTTCGTCAAGACGGATGAAGTGGACCCGGTGATCCTGGAGCAGAGCTACTACATCCAACCCGACGAAGCAGGCGAGAAG
>JBIKMK010000383.1:0-4785 GCA_044359315.1 Bryobacteraceae bacterium
TGTAGCCGACAGTGCCCATGACACCGACTAGGGAGATCATCTCGGTAGGTTCCATACACCGATAGAAACGTCCCACGCGGGAGAATGTAGACACCAGCAGGCATCTTTCTTGCGAGCGACTGGGTCGCCACCCCAGACCACTGGGGTCTAGGCGAAGCGGTGCTTCAACCGCAGGAACGGATCTTCCAGGAAGCGCTTGGAAAGCGCGGCCACCAGATAGGCAGACCCAATGATCGCCGCCACCTGCATCGCCAAGGCCATCCGGGGGCCGAACTGGGCCACGGTGTCGATACCGGCTTTCCTTAACAGCGCCACGTAGGCATCGCCCAGACTGAGATGCACCATGTAGATGCAATAGCTGTAGTCGCTGGTGATCCGCAAGAAGCCACTCCGCAACACCGCCGTCACGGCCGAACCGCGCAAGGTAAGGGCAGCGAGAATCGCCGCTCCGAAGACCAGTTGGACCTGAGTGTAGCGAAGCGCCACAGAGGCCACCGTCTTGGTCCCCAGGATGCCGTAGGGCACTCCAATGGCAGTTATCACAATGGACAGAGCGGCCATCGCCGCCGCCAACTGCAGCGAACGTTGCCGGGTTTGGGCAGCGGAGCGCCACCAGATGGCCAGCAGTGCCCCCAGCGCCAGGCCGTCAAAACGAAACTGCGAGAACTCGTAGATCTGATCAACGCTTACCCATTGGGTAGCCGCCGCCACCCCCCGCAGTACGGGAGTGCCGACCCAGATCGCCAAGGCCGAAATCGCCAAGGCATTCCGTGAGAGAAAACGTGCCCCCAGCGGCCAGATCAGGTAGAAATGCTCCTCCACCGCCAGCGACCAGTAGACGCCGGGTCCGTGCGGAACGGCCATGCCAAAGGCCGACGCAAAGTTGGCCATGAAGAACATCGTGACCAGAAAGAAGCCGGAATAGGTAGCACCGTAGAAGTACCAGCTCACCGCCAAAGTCACAAAGTAAAGCGGCATGATGCGCAGTACGCGCCGCAGGTAAAAATTACGGAAGTAATGCGGCTTCAGGCGCGAATCAATCAAGATGCCCGAAATCAGCAAGCCGGAGAGAACAAAGAAGAGGTCAACCCCCAGCCATCCCTTGCCGAGAATCGCCCGTATGAAGCCGGGCACTCCATCCAGCGCCCCTTCAATGCTGCCATACGCAAACAGAGCATGCGTCACCAACACGGCTAGCGCGGCAATGGCGCGAAATCCATCCAGTTCGGGGATTCTGCTTTCAGACGCGTGCGACGGGCGTGCAGGCACAGGAGGGCTTACAGCAATCGGTTCCACCAAAGCCAACATACCATGAGGCCGCGCCTTCGCCCCACGGCAAACCCGGCCCCGCACCACAACCAGAGGGGATAGAATGATGGTTCATGCCTGAAACCTTGTCGGATATCGGCCTCGTCGGCCTAGCCGTAATGGGCCAGAACCTCGCCCTGAATATCGCGGACCACGGCTTCCGCATTTCGGTCTACAACCGGACCAAGGAGACGATGGAGAAGTTCGTCGCCGAAAACCCGTCCACGCCCGGTGGGGTGCACGGCGAGGTCACGCTGGAAGGCTTTGTGGCGTCGCTCAAACGGCCGCGGAAGGTGATCATCCTGGTGAAGGCCGGTGGCCCCACCGATGCCGTGATCGACGGCCTGATCCCGCTACTGGAACCCGGCGACATCATCATCGACGGTGGCAACGCCCTGTGGACCGACACCATTCGTCGCGAAAAGGCGCTGGCGGCCAAGAATCTCCGCTTCATCGGCTCCGGCGTTTCCGGCGGTGAAGAGGGTGCGCGCTTCGGCCCGTCCCTGATGCCCGGTGGCGAGCATGCCGCGTATCTTGAAATCGAGCCCATCTGGAACGCCATCGCCGCCAAGGTGGACGACCAGACCGGCAAACCGCTGATGGGGGCCACGCCCGGCCACCCGATCGAAGGCGGCGTTCCCTGCTCCACCTACATTGGGCCCAACGGCGCTGGCCACTACGTGAAGATGGTTCACAACGGCATCGAGTATGGCGACATGCAGATGATCTGCGAAGCCTATTCGCTGCTGCGCCTGGCGGGCCTGACGCCGAAGGAAGCCGGTGATGTGTTCGCCGAATGGAACACCGGGTTACTGGATTCGTTCCTGATCGAGATCACGGCCGATATTCTCCACCAGACTGACCCGACCACCGGCGCTCCGTTTGTCGACATCGTTCTCGACACTGCGGGCCAAAAGGGCACCGGCAAGTGGACCTCCACCAATGCGCTGGACATGGGTGTCCCAGCGCCCACCGTGGCGGAAGCGGTATTCGCGCGCTTCCTGAGCGCGGTGAAAGAAGAGCGCGTGGCCGCCGCCAATATCTTGACCGGCCCCAGCCTGCCATTCACCGGCGACCGGGCGGAGTTTATTGCGGCGGTGCATGATGCGCTCTACTGCTCCAAGATCTGCGCCTACGCCCAAGGCTTCCAGTTGATGCGCGCGGCTCAGGCGGAGTACCACTGGACACTGCCGTTTGGCGAGATCGCCCGCATCTTCCGTGGCGGCTGCATCATCCGCGCCCGCTTCCTGCAAAAGATCACTGAGGCCTACCAGAACAACGCCACGCTGACCAACTTGTTGCTGGACCCCTACTTCAAGAGCGAGATTGACCGTGCGCAAACCAATTGGCGCAACGTCATCGCGCTGGCGGCCACGCATGGCGTTCCGGCTCCGACCTTCTATTCGGCGCTCTCCTATTACGACGGCTACCGCAGCGCCCGCCTGCCGGCCAACCTGCTGCAATCGCAACGCGACTTCTTTGGCGCGCACACTTATGAGCGCGTCGATCAACCGCGCGGCAAGTTCTTCCACCTGGATTGGCCGGAGCCCGGCCGCCCGCAGTTGGAAGTTTAGACACCCCAGTGCGCCAATCGTCAGAGCCAATACGCGCGGCGGAAGAGGCTTACCAGCCGGTGGCGGTCCCGGTTCCAGCGGAGGCGGTGGATGACACTGCCGACAAGGATCGTGACCTGGGGCTGGGCGATAAACTGGCGGAACGGGTCGGTGGCGGCCGGGTACTCAATCAGAACGGTCGCTTCAACGTCCGCCGATCAGGCACCGATCCCTGGAACCCGATCAACCTCTATCACACGCTGCTAACGCTCTCCTGGCCGAAGTTTTTTAGCTTGGCGATTGGCGGCTACTTTGCGGTGAATCTGTTTTTCGCCCTAATGTTTCTGGCCTGCGGGCCGGGAGCATTGGAAGGGGCCCGCCTGGAGCCCTTCTCGGCGCGCTTCCAGGATTGCTTCTTCTTCAGCATCCAGACGGTGGCCACCATCGGCTACGGCAAGATCGTCCCCCATTCCCCGGTCGCCAACTTTCTGGTGGCCTTTGCCGCGCTGGCCGGATTGCTGGGCTTCGCCTTTGTGACAGGCCTGTTGTTCGCCCGCTTTTCGCGCCCCGTGGCGAAGATGGTGTTCAGCCGGCGCGCCGTGATTGCGCCCTACCAGGGCAAGATGGGCCTGATGTTTCGCCTGGCCAACCAGCGCAGCAATGAGCTCAGCGAAGTGACCGCCACCGTGGTGCTGGTCCGGTGGGAGTGCAGCGAGGGCCGCAAACAGCGGCGCTTCAACCAACTGCCGCTGGAACGCGACAAGATTTCCTTCCTGCCCTGGCACTGGGTGGTGGTGCACCCGATTGACGAAAAGAGCCCGCTTTATGGCATCACCGAAGCGGAGCTGGCCGAATCCGAACCCGAGATTCTGATTCTGGTGACGGCCATGGACGAGACGTTTTCGCAGGTGGTCCACACGCGGATGTCCTATCACGGGAAGGAAGTGCTGTGGAACGCCAAGTTCGCCCCCTTGAACAACCCGCAATCACCGCTTGAAATCGACCTGGCACGCATCCACGATATTCAGCGGCTGGGGTAGGGAGCGGACCATCGGAAGCGCCTCTTGCATTTGCCTCAGTTGGCCTTCGATTGAGACCGGGGGGCCCCGTGAAGCCTGAGGCGCAACAGGCAACCATCCTGGTGGCGATCAAGCTATTGCATACGGTGGCCTGGCTCTTCTTCGCTACCTGCATCGTCGCCATTCCCATTGCCGGTATCCTGAACCAGTTTCGATGGGCGGCCATCCTTACCGGGCTGGTTCTGGTGGAATGCACGGTGCTTGCCGTGAACCAGCGGCGCTGCCCGCTCACCGATCTGGCCAGCCGCTACACCGAAGACCGCCAGGACAACTTCGACATTTACCTACCTCTTTGGCTGGCCCGTCACAACAAGACCATCTTTGGCACGCTCTTCGTGGTGGGAGGACTCTTCGCTCTCGGGCGGTGGTGGTTTTCGGCGTGCGAAGGATGGTGACCGCGCGATACAGTCCGTGCGTGTATGCTATTGTGCGATTGTGCGCACTACTCTCGATATCGACGACGAAGCTTACTACATCGCCAAAGCCATCGCCCGGGATCAGAATCGGAGCCTCGGACGGGTGGTAGGCGACCTTATTCTGAAGTCTTCGCAGATTGTAGAAGGTGCCGCCATCCAGATGAGTGATTACGGCTTCCCCACCTTCCGGTGCATCCGTCCCGTGACGACCGACGACGTGAAGGCGCTTGAAGATGAAGAGTAAGGTTTACCTGCTCGACTCAAACGTCCTGATCGCGCTGGCAAGCCCCGAACACAGCCTGAACGCTCGCGCTGCGGCTTGGTTCCGCCAGGGGCATCGGTTTGCCACTTGCCCCATCACCCAAGGCGCGCTTTACCGTTTCCACCTGCGCGCTGGAGTGGGCGCCACGGCAGGTTCCGCCAAGCTGC
>JBIKMK010000385.1:0-4774 GCA_044359315.1 Bryobacteraceae bacterium
CACCAGCGAAGGGGGCGAAAGGCTGATCGACGAAAGAGCCGTTGGCGTCAACGTAAGCGTGGCGGTTCTTGAAACGCCACCATAGGTGGCAGTGATGGTGACCGGGGTCGAACTGGTGACCCCACTGCTGACGATCGAGAACACAGGTGAGGAAGTGGCACCAGCGGCCACCGTCACGGTGCTGGGCAAAGTGACCAGCGGGCTGGAACTACTGAGGGCCACAATGGCATCCCCGGTAGGTGCCGGGCCGTCGAGATTAATCCGGTTGGCGGTGGAAGTCACCCCGCCAGCCATGGTGGCAGACGCGAGAGAAATGCTACTGACGGCGGGACTGCGGATCGAGAACAAGAGGGTGCGTTCGACGCCCCTGTAGGCGGCGGTCACGGTGGCATAGGTCAACACGTTTACCGATTTGGTGTTGATCGTGAAGTTGGCCGACCGCAGAGCCCCTTCCGGCACAACCACCGACGGGGGCATGGAAAGGTGGTCATTCGATGGCCTCAGGGTCACCGTCACGCCACCCGCAGGAGCCGGGCCGTCCAGCGATACCCAGTTCGCCGTCGTCGGCAGCGGACCGACAATCGATCCGGGGGAAAGGTACAAGCTGGAGAGAGCCGGCGGATTCAAGGTCATCGTGACGTTCCGGGTGACGCCGGCATAAGACGCCGAGATAGAGAGTTGCGTCGAGGTGGCCACTCCGGTGGTGGTGATGGTGAAGTTGGGGGAGGCTGTCTGGCCGGGCGCAATGGTCACCGAGGGCACCGACAGAACCGCCAATGGGTTGGAACTGGCCAGGGCGACCACCACGCCGGCCGCACCGGCGGGCCCATCCAGATTGACTCTATTCGCGGTAGTGACGACGCCGCCGGCAAATGTCGCGGGAGAAAGGCTCAGGCTGCTGAGTGCCGCCGGGCGGACGGTGAGGGTGGAGGTTGCGGAGTGGCCATTGTAGGTTGCCGTAATGGTGACCGGAGTGGCCACCATCACCTCCAACGTGGTGATCGTGAAATCAGCCGACGTGCCGACACCTTCCGGAATCACAACTGATTCGGGCACGACCACGGCCGGGTTGGAACTGACCAGCATCACCGTTGCGCCGCCCGCCGGGGCCGGGGCGTCGATCGCCACTTTGTTGGCCGTGGTTGGGGCTGGGCCCACAATCGAGGTCGGTGAAAGAGTCAGGGACAGCGGGGCCAAGGGCCTCAACGTTAACGTCGCGGTTCGGACCGTCCCGTTATAGGAGCCGGTGATGGTCACCACCTTGTTGGCGCCATAGACCTGGACCGAGGTGATGTTGAAGTAGGGCGAAAACGTTGCGCCCGCGGGGATGGTCACGGAAGCCGGTACGACAGCGGCGGGGTCGGAGCTGGTGAGAGTCACCACGACGCCGCCGATCGGAGCCGGGCCATCCAGGTTGACCCGATTGGAGGTGATCGAGGCACCGCCATTGATCAGGCTGCTGGATAGCGAAACGGAGCTCAACGCCACGGGTCGAACGGTGAGAGTGATGCTCTTGGTGATGCCGCCATAGGTGGCGGAGATGACCGCGGTACCGGCCGAGGTGACGGTGGGTGTCGTGATGTTGAAGACCGCCGTCGTCATGCCGGCCTGCACTACCGCCGCCGGAGAGATGGGGGCCACCGCGGGGTTGGAACTGGACAAGGACACCAGGCCATCGGCCAGCGGGGCGGAATCGACCGTCACAGTACCGGACACTTGCACGCCGCCCACCACAGAGGTGGACGACAGACTGAGGGTGAAGAAATTGGCCAAGGTGACCACCGCCGAGTTGCTGACCGTGGGGGCGGCGACGCTGGTGGCGGTAATGGTGACGGATTGGGGCGAAGTAACGGAGGCCGGAGCGGTGAAAAGTCCGGTGGATGAAAGTGTCCCGACGGCCGGCGTCCGCGCCCAGGTAACCGACGTGTCGGCGCTACCCGAAACGGTGGCCGTGAACTGCCGGGACTGGCCCTGAGCCAAGCTCACGAGGGCGGGAGTGAGTTCCACCGCCACCACGGGCAGAACGAAATCCGCTTGAGCGACCGATTCGCCAGCCAGTTGGACACCGCTGGTGGTGACCTTGCGGCCAGCGGAGGATGCCGTCACCGTATAGGTGCCCGGAGGCAGACCGAAGCTGGAATAAATGCCCGAAGAGTTGGTCGTGGCGCCGGCGGAGATGCCGGGGCCGACGAAAAGCACGTCCGCGTCGTTGATCGGGTTTCCCGCCGTGTCAGTCACGGTGCCCAGAATCTGGCCGAACTTCACCAACGTAAAATTACTCACCTGGCTGGTTGAGGGCCCCACATTGAAGCCACTCACCAACTGGGTGCTGTATCCGGGAGCGGAAACGCGCAGGTCGTACACTTGCGCCGAAGCACCGGGGACCAGCGGGAGTGTGTACTCGCCTGCCGGACTGGTGGTGGCTTCCTCGCGGACAAGGCCTCCGACCAGCGCCTGTACCACCGCGCCCGCCACGGGCCCTTGGTTGGAGGAGACGGTTCCGTTGATTAACCCCAGCGTGGCACCCAGCCGAACGTTAACTGCCGTATCAGAACCCGCGCTGACGCCCACGGGAAAGGTCTGCGTCCCGGCGGTGCCCGTGGCGGTCAGCGTATACGTACCTGGGGCCAGGTCTTTCAGCCGGAACAAGCCGGTTGTGTTGACCGAAACCGTGGAAGTGCCAATGGTGACCGTCGCAGCCGCCGGAGCGCCGAAATTGTCGAGAACCTGTCCCGTGACTGAACCTGTGGTGGCCACCCGCGCGGTTCCCGTCAGGGCCGCCAGCGCGTCGATAACGCCATAGCCCAAAAACTGCGCCCACCCTCCGCCAACAAGCGGAGACGCGGCCGTCTGCTGGAGCCGTCGAAGGATGCCCTGCCCGGAGAGTCCTGGGTTCGCCATGGCGACCATACTCGCCAAGGCCGACACATGCGGAGTGGCCTGGGAAGTACCCGACATCGTGTGGTAGTCCTTGGCGGATGAAAGTCCAATCGTATAGGTGGGGTATGTAGACAGAATGGAGACGCCGGGGGCTGCCAGATCAACGTTGTCGCCGAAATTGGAAAATCCCGCTTTGACGTTGTTGACGTCGGTGGCGGCCACACCAACCGCGTGATGGGCACCGGCCGGATAGAACAGTCCCGGTGAGTTCGAGTTTCCGGCCGCGGCCACGACCAGCGAATCGCGAGCCCAGGCATAGTTCACCGCGTCCTGCAAGGACTGGGAATAGCCACTGCCGCCCAAGCTGAGCGAGATCACCCGCGCCCCGGCATCGGCGGCCAGCATGATGGCGGAGGCGATGTTGGAATCCGGTCCGGAGCCGCTATTGGCCAGCACCTTGTAAATCACCAGTTCCACGCCATTGCCCAGCGAGGCCACACCCCGCGAATTGTTGGTGGCCGCGCCGACAATGCCGGCCGTATGCGTTCCGTGGCCGTGATCGTCCTGCCAGGGACAGGCGGGGGTGGGCCGGATGGTGGGGATCAGAGCCCGGCTCAAGTCCGCTGAGAGTTGGCCACCGGCGGTGGAATAGACGGAACTACCGCCGCTGTTGGTGTAATCCGGATGGGTACAGTCAGCGCCAGTGTCCAGCACGGCCACCCGCACGCGGCCTTCGCCGGTCAACCCATACTGATTGGGCAAAAGACGCCAAGCCGGCAGCGCTTTCATATTGGTGAGCGCCCACTGCGAGGCATACATCGGGTCGTTGGGAGCATTCACGCCGCTGGTGACGCGAATGCGGTTGGGTTCGACGTACTCAACTTCAGGTAGGGCCGCCAGCCGGGTGGCGAGCGCGTCCGCAAAAGCCGCCGGAAGTTGGAGCCGGAATACGTTCACCGAAGGGTGAAGGCGGTCACTCTGTGCGCCCGGTCCTGCCGCAGCCGAAAGGACTGCCGGGGATACCCGGTCGCGCAGCTTCACCAGAAATTCATTCGGCACCACTGCTTCGCCCGGCCCCGGGAGGATCCGCCGACCACCCGAAGCGGGGAACGCAGTGAAGGCCGCCAGCGCAAGCCAGAGACCAAGAGACCGGAAACGACTACTCTTTTGAGATTTCAACGCCACCCTCCGAAAATTATGATCGGCGAAGCTTTGGGCCAATTGGGCCAGTACTCTGGCTCCAGACCCGCTTCGACTCGTAGTTCCACTAAGTGCTTGATTGTACCGTAACTTTTCCGATTACGACCCGCTGCGGAGCCGAAAATTGAAACGGAAAAGTACTAGTGTTCCCAGGCCAGGACGGGCGGACGTCCCAACGATTTCATGACTTTAGCCCAGGAGCCAACCGCAATGAGTACCAGTACAGTGCAAAATAAGTCCTGGCCAAGCGGAGATGGCGTTCAAACTAGTGAGACTCACCCCAAGCCAGGGGACCACCCTGGTAAAACAAGTGAAACCAGCTTGCCACATCTCGCCGCCAGTTTCAATTCGCCAGCGCAAAGAAGTGGCGTATCCAGAAAGGGTGATCGGTCTGCGAGATTTTGGCGAATTCCGGTGGAAAACTCGACCCCGGGATGCGCGCAGCCAGCGCTACATCTTGAGTGGAATCAACGCCGAAAGATCAATTGCCGACGGGGCGGTGAGGGGCACCGTCAGCACAACATCTACGTTTTTGCAGATGGCGTCGGAGCAGGCCTGGGCGCGCACTCGCGCGGTGGCGGGGCCCGGGCCGTTTGGTTTCGCTTTCGCGGCGAACAACGCCTTCTGCTCAAAGCCGAAGGAGTACCACTGGATCTCGGGCTTGGAGAAGTCCTGCGGGGGAGATTGACGCCAA
>JBIKMK010000384.1:0-4774 GCA_044359315.1 Bryobacteraceae bacterium
GATTGTGCTTGGCCAGCGTCTTGGTGATCGCCGCCGTCAACGTCGTCTTCCCGTGATCGATGTGTCCAATCGTGCCCACATTGCAGTGCGGCTTCGATCGATCAAATTTTTCCTTCGCCATGGAACTTATATCTCCCTAAAGAAATTCGCTCTTAAACTCGAAGCGCCTTACCGCGCTACCTTACCTTGGACCTTTGCCACGATCTCGTCCGCAATATTCCGCGGCACTTCCTCGTACTGACCGAAGTGCATCGTGAAGCTACCGCGACCCTGCGTGCGAGACCGGATATCGGTGGCGTAGCCGAACATTTCGCTCAGCGGCACCATCGACTTGATCAGCGTCGTGTTCCCACGCAACTCCGTGCCCTCCAGGCGGCCACGGCGGGAAATCAGATCGCCGTTGACCGTGCCCTGGTAGTCATCCGGAACCACTACTTCAACCCGCATGACGGGCTCCAGCAGAACCGGCTTCGCCTTACGGAACGCTTCCTTGGCACAGATAGAAGCGCAAATCTTGAACGCCATTTCCGAAGAGTCAACTTCGTGGTAAGCGCCTTCAATGACCGTTACGCGGACACCCGCCATCGGGTAGCCGGCCATCACGCCCGACTCCAGCGTTTCCACCACACCCTTTTGCACGGCCGGGATAAATTCCTTCGGAATCGTGCCGCCGCGGACGTCGTTGACAAACTCGAAGTCTCCTTCCTTGGGCTCGACACGCAGCAACACCTTGGCGTACTGACCACTGCCGCCGGTCTGCTTCTTGTGCGTGTACTCGTACTCCGACATGTTGCGGATGGTTTCGCGGTACGCCACCTGCGGCTTGCCCACATTGGCTTCCACATTGAATTCGCGCTTCATGCGGTCCACGATGATTTCCAAGTGGAGCTCGCCCATACCGGCCAGGATGGTTTGACCCGTCTCGGCATCGGTCGACACACGCAAGGTCGGATCTTCCTGCACCAGCTTGGCAATCGCCATGCCCAGCTTTTCCTGATCGGCCTTCGTCTTCGGCTCAATGGCCAACTGAATCACCGGCTCAGGGAAGTCAATCGCTTCCAGAATGATGGGGTTCGCTTCGTCGCAGATCGTATCGCCCGTGATGACCGACTTCAAACCCACGACCGCACAAATGTCGCCCGCCAGAATATCCGTGATGTCCTCACGCTTGTTGGCGTGCATCTTGACCAGGCGCCCGATACGCTCCTTGCGGCCCTTAGCAACGTTGAAGATGCTTTCGCCCGCATTCACCTTGCCCGAGTAAACCCGGATAAAGGCCAGCTGACCCACAAACGGGTCAGTCATGATCTTAAAGACCAAGGCCGAGAACGGCTCGTTGTCGTCCGCTTTACGCTCCATCTGCACATTCTTGTCGTCAACCGACGTACCCAACATCGGAGGCACATCGAGCGGAGAAGGCAGATAGTCGCAAACCGCGTCCAGCATATTCTGGACACCCTTGTTCTTGAATGAGGAGCCGCAGATGACCGGGAAGATCTTCTGGGCAATCGTGGCCTTACGGATACCCGCCTGGAGCTCAGCCTCGGTGATGGCCTCACCGTTCACGAACTTCTCAAACAGGGCATCATCGGACTCCGACACGGCCTCCACCAGGGCCTCGCGGTATTGCTTCGCCTTATCCAGCAAGTCAGCCGGAATTTCGACGTCGTCATACTTAGCGCCAAGCGTTTCGTCGCGCCACAGGCGGGCGGTCATCTTGACGAGATCCACGACACCCTTAAACTGATCCTCCGCACCAACCGGAATCTGGATCGGCACCGGACGCGCGCCCAACCGGTCAATAATCGTCTGCACCGAGTGATAGAAATCGGCGCCGATGCGATCCATCTTGTTGATGAAACAGACACGCGGTACCGAGTACTTATCAGCCTGACGCCACACCGTTTCCGACTGCGGCTGAACACCAGCCACGGCGTCGAACACTGCTACCGCACCGTCGAGAACACGCAGCGAACGCTCCACTTCGGCGGTAAAGTCGACGTGGCCAGGAGTATCAATGATGTTGATCTGAATATCACGCCATTGGCAGGTGGTGGCAGCGGAGGTAATCGTGATACCACGCTCCTGCTCCTGGGCCATCCAGTCCATCGTGGCCGTGCCCTCGTGGACTTCGCCGATCTTGTGCGTACGACCGGTGTAGTAGAGAATACGCTCCGTCGTCGTTGTTTTGCCGGCATCAATGTGGGCCATGATGCCGATGTTTCTCATTTTGAGGAGCGATACTGTGCGTGGCATGGTTTATTGGGTCCTAGTAGGATCTAATTTCACTTACCACCGGTAGTGGGCAAAAGCCTTATTGGCTTCAGCCATACGGTGAACGTCGTCTTTTTTCTTGATCGCGCCACCGCGGAGATTCGCGGCGTCATTCAATTCGTTCGCCAACTTGTCCGCCATGCCCTTCTCGGGGCGGCTGCGGGCGTTGGTCAAAATCCAGCGGATGGCGAGACTCGTACGGCGATTGTTCGGAACTTCCACCGGCACCTGGTAGTTGGCACCACCGACGCGGCGGGTTTTGACTTCGAGCAAGGGCTTGCAATTCTCGACAGCCTTCTTGAACACCTTCAAGGGTTCATCGTTGGCGCGGGTCCGGAGCGTCTCCAGCGCCGTGTAGAAGATTTTCTGGGAGACGGTCTTCTTGCCGTCCCACATCATGGAGTTGACGAACTTTTCGGCCAGCGTGGACCCGAAAACGGGATCCGGGGCGATTTCGCGGGTTTCAGCTCTTCTGCGTCGCGACATATATTACTTCTTCTTGCCTCCCTTGGCGGCCGGCGCGGCAGCAGCTCCGCCCTTCGGACGCTTGGCGCCGTACTTGGAACGGCTCTGGCGGCGATTGGCGACACCAGCGGTATCAAGCGTGCCACGAACAATGTGGTAGCGCACACCCGGCAGATCCTTCACGCGGCCCCCGCGGATCAGCACAATAGAGTGCTCCTGCAGGTTGTGGCCCACGCCTGGGATGTAGGTAGTCACTTCGATTCCATTGGTCAGGCGCACACGGGCAACTTTACGGAGAGCCGAATTCGGCTTCTTCGGCGTCGTCGTGTAGACACGAGTACACACACCGCGGCGCTGGGGACAGGCCTGCAAGGCGGGACTCGCCGTCTTATAGTTGGTCGGCTTGCGACCTTTGCGCACGAGTTGATTAAACGTCGGCACGAAATACCCTCTTCGCTCACTAAAGTCGTTCGGGCCAGCCCTCGGAAGCGGGGAGCTTCCACGGCCGTAAGCCCAGGATCGGCAATCTTAGGTCGAGTTAAAAACTGTTCCCAAGGACGACAGCGCAAGAACATGCGCTGACCATGGCACTCATTCGAAAGCCGCAGGCGGCCTCAAAACAAGGGGCTGAAAATCAGCCGGGCGGACATTTGCTGCGGAGGCAGCACCAAGCGGGCAGTGACTTCGGACTCCGCCCATGCTCCACACGGTGAAAACCGAAGGAACCTCGGGGCGGGCACCCGGCCGGACCGCCTTTGCCTTTTCAGGCCACCGATTCAAGCCGAGCCTAAACCAGTTCCACAAGCGGTGGTAGCGCGGGAGCAGAGATCGACTCCCAAACCTTCATAGGATAGCGACCTTGTGACGGTCTTGTCAACTTCACCCGGGACGTGGAGTTCCGGAGCGGCCGGCACCGGGATCGGATGCGGCACCGGCAGCGGTCGCGACGGACAGAAAGCCTCGGCCTTTGAGTAGTTTAGCAGGCATGCTCGGCAACCGGGGCGACTGGGGGTGGGCCCGGCGGCATATTGCAGTTTCATCTCCACCCAGCTTCGCGCAGGACCAGGTAGAGTATCGGTCCGCGACCTCCGGCCGGACAGGTGGACGCTTTTGGACATCGCCGGGGCATGGTGTTTGTGATATTTTTAAGGAGTTGGCCAAGGCAACGCCGCGATCAACCACCCGTGAGCGGGAGTAATTCAGTGGTAGAATGCCAGCTTCCCAAGCTGGACGTCGCCGGTTCGAACCCGGTCTCCCGCTCCACTTTTCAACAACTTAGCAAGACCCACTGATTCCACGTTATTCCGTTTATTCCATTAAGCCGGGCTTGCGGCTGCGTGCCCGACTGCTTGCCTCTGAAATACTACGCCTTCCAGCTTGTTGATTGCGGCCCGCGTCTGCTCCAAGGCTGAAGTCGTATAAACCTCCACTGACGCCGATTCCGTGGCCCCTCTGATTGGAGGCGACTTTCGGATCGACACCGGCCTTCTTGGATAGACTGGCGTTCGTCTTCCTGAAGACTTGAAAGGCTGCCCCTTCCAACCCAACCTTTTCCAACTTGGCTACATGCTCCGTCTCTGCAGTGTCCAGGGAGAGTGGATTAACCCAATTCCCTGAGGGACGCCGCTGCGAAGCAGAATTCCGGAGAAATTAGTTGGGCCTGCTGGAACCCAGCAGGTCAGCGGTAGCCGAGAGCATCTCCACATCGAATCGCTCACCCCGCATAATCAGCCGCGCGGATGCGAATGGGTTTTGGGCGGTGGAGGTGCGTGCGGGGCATGATGTGATTGAAGTTCGGCGCCGGCCGCGCGAGCTCGATCTGCCGCTTGGGGCGACTTATGCGCACCCGGCGGACAATCGAGAAAAGGCAAAGGGCCGGGCCATCCCTGGGTTCCAAAAGTCGCGTCTCCGGATTGGCGGGGTCGATCGGACGATCGAGGTGGACGCTTCGGCGGTAGCGGCTAGGTTTGAAGTGGATTTGGCTCGAGGGCCGGCGGAGTTGTAGACATGGCTGATCTCCCAGGATGGGTTTGAG
>JBIKMK010000386.1:0-4768 GCA_044359315.1 Bryobacteraceae bacterium
TTCTCTTTCGCACTGCATTGGGTGAGCAAGTTGAGGGCCAAACGGCTGCACCCTGCCAAGCGACCGTCAGCAGTCAACTGACCCCATGCCGTCAGCGGCTAAATGAATCCGAAGCACCCTTGCGGAGAGCAGTGGCGCGAGCAGCAAACGGCTAAGCTGCCCGGCATCCCGTTGGCCTCCGGCGTGCACTAGGGAGTGTGCGGGGTAACCCGTTCAGCGCGAACGAATTCCCTACGTGGCGAATCGACGCCCAAGAATTTTCAGTGAACGAAAGAGAAAGAAAGAAGTCCTATGAAGCTATTCAATGTGCCGGCGACAATCTGTTGTCTGGGCGTTTTGAGTCTCATCCTGGCGCCCAGCGCCCAGGCTGACGACTGGAACCGGAAGACCATCATCACCTTCAGCAGCCCGGTGGAGATTCCCGGTGTTCACTTGGCCGGCTGGGGCGTGCTGCCCGCGGGCACCTATGTTTTCAAGATCCTGGATTCGATGTCGGACCGGCACATCGTGCAGATCTTCAGCCAGGATGAACGAACGGTCTACGCCACCATTCTGGCTATCCCGAACGAGCGGTTACGGGCGACCGATAAAACCGTCATCACCTTCACGGAGCGGCCAGCCGGACAGCCGGAGGCTTTGCGCGCCTGGTTCTACCCGGGCCGCACGATCGGTGAGGAGTTTGTTTATCCCAAGTCCCGGGCCGTCCAGCTCGCCAAGGCTGCTAACACACCGGTACTCTTTACACCCGCCGAGATCCCTATGGAAGTCGCCGAGCCCATCAAGTCGGCGAACGCTCCTGTTGTCGTGGAACTCAAGCGCGCCCCCGTTATGGCCATCCGGCCGAGCGGTGAGGAAGTCCAACTGGCGGAGGTGGTGACCACGCCTGCCCCCATGGAGCCCGCGGCCACTGAGCAACCGAGTGTGGCTGTGGTTGAAAAGTCCTTGCCCGCCACCGCCAGCACACTGCCCACCATCTTCATCTTGGGCTTGATGGCCTTCGCCGGGGCCTTCGCGATTCGGGCCGCCAGCCAACGGCACCGCTAAGCGGGGGGCCGCAACCTGACAGCGGCACGCGGCGGGCGTGCCCCACAGACCAATAGTTGAGGGAGGGCGGACGATGCGCCAAAAAGCAATTCCGCTGTTGGCGGCGATGGTGGAGCGCAAACGCGCGGTGGAGTTGAGCCATCAGACTTCGGCCCGGGGGTTGAACGTCCTGAATTCGCCCAAGCTCAACAAAGGCATGGCTTTCACCGCGGAAGAACGGGCAGAGCTGGGCCTGACGGGCCTGCTGCCGCCAGTGATCGTGACACTGGCGGCGCAATCCCAGAGGGCCTACTTCCAATATGAGCAGCTACCTGATGCGCTGAGCAAGAACATCTACCTGACCGCGTTGCATGATCGCAACGAAGTGCTGTTCTACCGCCTGATTTCCGAACACCTGCGGGAGATGATCCCGATCGTGAACGACTTCACGGTGGGGCAGGCCATGAAGCAGTATCACCACGAGTCCCGGCGGCCCCGCGGCGTTTACCTCTCCATCGATCATCCGGGCGCCATCGAAGAAGCGTTCGCCAATTTCGGCGCAGGCACTGGCGATATCGATCTGATCCTGGCCACGGATGCCGGACAGATTCTGGGGCTAGGGGATTGGGGCATCGGAGGCATTGAAGTTGCCATCGGCAAGCTGGCGATCTATACAGCCGCGGGAGGGATTGATCCGGCACGGGTGATGCCCGTGATGCTGGATGTGGGCACCAATCGCGAGGAGCTGTTGGCCGACCCGATGTATGCCGGCAACCGGCACGCGCGCATCCGCGGTGACCGCTACGACGCCTTTATCGATGCCTACGTCAGGGCCGCCATGGCCCGCTTCCCGAACGCTCTGATGCAATGGGAAGATTTCTCGCCCCTCAATGCGCGCCGCATTCTCAAGAACTACCGGGGAAGCTTGTGTACGTTCAATGACGACATGCAGGGCACGGGTGCCATTGCATTAGCCGCCGCCATCTCGGCCGTGCGCATTTGCGGCACCGCTGTCCGCACCCAACGGATCGTCATCTTCGGAGCCGGCACGGCCGGCATGGGCATTGCCGATCAACTGCGGGGGGCAATGGTCCAGGAAGGGCTGACACCGGAAGCCGCCGCCCGCAATTTCTGGTGCGTGGACCGCCAGGGCTTGTTGACCACGTCCATGCCAGAGCCCCTGCATGAGTATCAGGCGGCATATGCGCGCCCCGCATCTGAAAGCAAGAGCTGGAAACGCGAGCCGTCCGGTGGGATCGGCTTGGCCGAGGTGGTCAAACGGATCAAACCCACCATGTTGATTGGTGCTTCCGGCGCGGGCGGCAGCTTCACCGAAGCGATCATCCGCAACATGGCGGCGCATACTGAACGGCCCATCATCTTTGCGCTCTCGATCCCGCGCATCCAGGCCGAGGCGACCACGGATGACCTGATCGCGTGGACGGACGGCCGGGCCTTGATTGCCACCGGGGCATCCAGTGTTCCGGTCACTTACCGCGGCGTCACCTACGTCGCCGCTCAGCTGAGTAACGCGTTGCTCTACCCCGGCCTCGGCTTGGGAACCATCGTCTCCCGCGCCCGGCATATCAGCGACGGGATGTTCGCCGCCGCGGCCAGCGCGGTCTCCAGCCTGGTGACCGTGTTTCAGCCCGGAGCGTCACTGCTGCCCCAGATCGACGACTTGCGCCGCGTGTCGCTGGTGGTGGCGGTGGCCGTTGCCGAAGCTGCTGAGCAGGAGGGCCTGGCCACTGTGGCCTTGCGCGATGTTGTGCAGCAGGTGAGGGATTCGATGTGGCAGCCAGAATACCGGCGGATCGAGGCGATCGCATGAGGGTCTACACGCTCCTGTTGGATCTTGCCGTTGGTGCCCGTCTGGGTGTGGTGGATTGGGTGAACTGGGCGTTCGGCTGCTCCCATCGCAAGACCAGCTTTCCGCTTTCGGTGCGAACCGGCGGCCGCCTAGGAGGCCCGTCCGAGCGCTCCGCGCAGGTCTATGTGGTGTGCCTGTCGTGTGGCCAGCGCTTGGCCCACGCGGGCCCGCGGCTTGGCGCGTCTGGCTGGTGGTGGCGTGGCGGCCTGCAGCAATCCAGCCCGTGGACCTGGAAGAGTCTTGCTGGTCAGCGGCACCGGGGTGTGAAGTGACACCCATCAGCCCGCTGAGCGTGGGGCCCACCGCGAAGACCATTCTGCTGCTGGTTGTGCTGTCCGGGCCCGCCTTGGACCAGCTACCTGTGCCGGACATCTCCATGAACGTGCACCTGGTGGTGTTGCAGGCCACGGTGCGCGATAGCGCGGGCCGGTTTGTACTCGGACTGCGGGGCGAGGACTTCACCATCTTTGAAGATGGCGTGCGCCAAGCTCTCCGGCTGTGCCGCAACGAGGATGTGCCGGTGACCGTGGGCCTGGTGGTGGACCACAGCGGCAGCATGCGCCACAAGCTTCCTGATGTCGTCGCCGCGGCCCGCACGTTTGTGGAGTTCAGCCGCGCCGAGGATCAGATGTTCGTCCTGAACTTCAATGAGCATCTGACGCTGGGGTTGCCTGCGGGAGTGGCGTTCACCAGCCGCGCGGCGGACCTGGCGCACGCCGTGGCCCATACGCAGGCCGAAGGCAAGACCGCGCTCTACGATGCGGTCCTGCAGGCCCAGCAGCGGGTGCGAGGTGGCGTGCCGGATAAGCGCGTGCTGGTGGTGATCAGTGACGGAGGCGACAACGCCAGCGTCCACACCTTGGCCGAGATGCTGCAATCGGCCAACGTCTCCAGCGCCCAGGTCTTCACCATCGGATTGTTTGATGACGAAAACCGCGACCGCAACCCGCAAGTGCTGCGCCGCTTGGCCCAGGCCACCGGTGGCGAGGCCTTCTTCCCTCGTCAACCCCGCGACGTGGTGGGCATCAGCGAACGCATCGCCACGGACATCCGGCACCAGTATTCGTTGGGATACGTGTCCAGCAATACGGCCCAACCGGATGGCTACCGCGCGGTGAGGGTCACTGCCCGGTCCGACCGGGGCAAAGTGACGGTCCGCACGCGGGCCGGCTATCACGCAGTCTCGAGCGGCCAAACTCGCGCGGAGGCCCACCCATGAAAGTCATCGTCCCCGGGCGAACGCTCCGCAGCCTGTTGCGGAGTGCGCAGAACATCTTGTGGGCCGGTTCGGCCGTGTCGCTGGTATACGTCGGCTGGGTGCTGGCCGATACGTGGCTCTATCAACGGGAGCAGGGTCAACTGCTGAACGCGCTGATCGAACCGGCGGCTGAGGCTCCGCGCGCGCGCAGTATCAGCAAGCCCGCAGCCTTGCCGGGGCCCTCTAGCATCGGCCTCATCGGCCGCCTGGACATCCCACGCCTGGGCGTCTCCGTCATGGTGGCCGAAGGGGTCAGCCGCCTGACGTTGCGGCGGGCCGTGGGCCACATTCCCGGCACCCCGCTGCCAGGCGAGTTGGGTAACAGCGCCTTCTCGGGCCATCGGGATACGTTCTTCCGGCCCCTGAAAGACATTCGAGCGCGGGATCTGATCACGGTCACCACGCCGCTAGGCGAGTATCGCTATCGCGTGGTGTCCACCCAAGTGGTGGCGCCGTCAGAAACCGCCGTACTGGATAACGGCGAGGGGGAGGTCCTCACCCTGGTCACCTGTTATCCCTTCTACTTCGTTGGGGCCGCCCCGGAACGTTTTGTTGTGCGGGCCGAAAGGGTTTCGTGAAAGAGTCTGGGTCTAACATCCATAAAATCGCCTTCGTCG
>JBIKMK010000387.1:0-4747 GCA_044359315.1 Bryobacteraceae bacterium
TGAAGGGCCCTAAGATACGGCGAGGGGTGACAGTGGCTGGGATTTAGCCCAACTCACCAATCGTCAAAACGCAAACCATTCGCTTTGCGATTTCGGCGGCCGATCCCTTTCATCCCCGCTCCGGAAGGCTCCGGTAAAGCAACGGGAAATACTCTTGACGGTCGCGCCTCTATCAGACTGCCGCTTTTGGCGGGCAGCTTCCCAACTTGCGCCGGGAAATCTCAGCTTAGCGAATGCGATAATCGAGAGTCAATGCCAGTACGGCGCAGGTGGGACGCAGCGGGAGTGGCCACCCTGCTATTCGTGAACTACTGGATCACTGGGAAGCTTTTCCGGTTGGAGTACTCCGCATTCATGGGATCCATCGAAGCGGCGTACATTTCGCTCAGCACCCAGATCATCCAGCAGTGGCCACATTTCGACTGGTTCCCGCTCTGGTACGGAGGCATCCCCTTTCAGAATGCCTATCCGCCGCTGTTGCACTTCCTGGTGGCTGGTTGGGCGAAGGTGGCGGGCGTCAGCATGGCGCTGTCGCATCATATGGTGACCGCGGCCACGTATTGCTTGGGGCCCGTCTCGCTCTTTGTGTTGGCGCGAGTGCTGGGTGCGGGTCGCATGCCGGCTTGGGCCGCGGCGCTGGTCTATTCCACGGTTTCGTTTTCGGCCTGGCTGCTGCCTTCAGTCCGCACGGACGTCGGCGGCTTTTGGCATGGACGCCGTTTCCAGGCGCTGCTGGTCTATGGCGAAGGCCCGCACGTCACCGCCATGACGCTGCTGCCGCTGGCGATCGTGGCGCTCCACTTCGCATTGCGGCGGCGGTGGATCTGGACCGCTCCGCTGGCGCTGGCGGCGGTGGTGCTCAGCAACTGGTTGGGAGGTTTTGCGCTGGCCGCGGCAGTGTTCTGCTACCTCGTCGCCTTCGCGCGTGATCGTCACGATTGGTTTCGGACAGTGTTGATCGGAGTGTGGGCCTACGCGCTGGCGATGCCGTGGATCCCGCCGACCACACTAGAGGCGATCAAACTGAATGCCCAGCGGATTGGCGGCGACTTCCGGTTTGGTTGGACGAATGCGCTGGGTCTGGCGGCGCTGCTGGTGGTGGCGGTGCTGGCGGCGCGCTGGTTGAAGAACCCGGCAGTTAAGTTCGGCGCGGCGTTCACGGTGCTGATGGCGGGTGTGACGCTGATCTGGGAGTGGGCGCACTTTGCGCTGGTGCCCCAACCGATGCGTTACCACCTGGAAATGGAGCTGGCGTTGTGCCTCCTGCTGGCGGGCCTGGTGCCAGCGCGGGCCTGGGCGCTATTGGCTGCCGCTGTGCTTTGCGCCTACCCGGCCTTCACCACCCGCACCTGGGCCCGCAGCATCATTCAGCCCATCGAGATGACCGCCACATCGGAGTACCGCGTGGCGCGCTGGTTTGATCAACACATGCCGGAGCGCCGGGTGATGGCGCCGGGGTCTGTGTCTTTTTGGTTGAACGCCTTCACCGCGACGCCGCAGATGGCGGGTGGTTTTGACCAAGGCATCGTGAATCAAACCCAACCCGGTTCGCACTTCCAGGTGCTGTCCGGCATGGGCTCGGGTGAACGCAAGGGGCCGGTCGCCATCGGCTGGTTGCAGATGATGGGCGTCGATGCGGTGGCGGTCAGCCAAGCCGGCAGCACGGAGGTCTTCAAGCCGTTTGCGCATCCGACGAAGTTTGACGGGCTGCTGCGGGAACTGTGGCGCGAAGGCGGCGATGTGATCTATGAGGTGCCCCGCACCTCTCCCTCGCTGGCGCGCATCGTGCGAGCCGATGAACTGCCCCGCGGCCCGATCATCAACGAAGACCTGAAGTGGGCTGAAGCCTATCTGCACGCCATCAATGACCCCGCCCGGCCTCAGCCCTTGACCGAATGGCTGGACCGGAGCCATCTGCGGGTGCGGGCTACGGTTGCCCCGGGAGAGCTGGTCTCGATACTGGTAACCTATCATCCGGGCTGGCGATCCCCGGTGCCGCTCGAAAAAGACCAGTTGGGGCAGATCCTGTTGCGACCTTCGGCCGCCGGTGACCAGACGATTGACTTGACTTTTGATGGTGGCGCAGAGATGACAGCGGCCCGCTTGGCCTGCGGATTCGCGTTGGTGGCCATGCTGCTCAGCTTAAGAGGGCGGCCATGAAGTGGCTCTGGTTCGCCGTCCTGACGATTGTCGTGGCCGCCACGCGAGTGCCCTACTTCCAGCAACAGCTGTTCTCCTACGACGACGTCAACCTGGCCTACGCCGTCGGTGAGATGGACATCCGGATCAGTCAACCGCACCCGCCGGGCTATCCGCTGTTCGTCATGGAGATGCGCCTGCTCCGAGCCCTGCGGGTGAAGCGGGCCGAGAGCAGCCTCCAGATCCTAGCCCTGGTGGGCTCCGTGGCAGCGGTGGCGGTGATGATCTGGGGATTTCCTCACTTGGGCGGCACTTGGGGCGCGGCGCTGTTGACGGTCCATCCCGTCTTCTGGTATGCCGGGCTCACTTCGGCGCTCCGGATCCAACTGGCGCTGGTTTCTCTGGCGGTGGCGGCGGCCTGCTGGCGGGCATGGCAGCAACGGCCGGGGTGGGATGTGCGGAGTGCGTGGATCTTTGGCCTGGGCGCGGGCGTCCGTCCGGAGTTGGGCCTGGTGCTGCTGCCGCTTTGGTGGTGGACTTCGCGAAGGGCCTGGAAGCACTGGCTGGCGGCAGTCGCGCTGTGGCTGGTGCCGTTGCTGTGGTCATCCGGCGGCCCGGTCAACTATGTCCGCCACACTTGGCACTATTTGCAGGACCAATCGCGGCTCACTTCCGGGCTGTTTGGCGCGGACACACTGACCTGGGGCCGGATTGGTGTCTGGCTGTTGGTTTGGGTTTTGTGCGGCGTGCCCGGCTGGGCCTTGACATTGCCACTGTCCTCGCGGCCGGCTGCAAGCCTGTCCTCGATTCCCTGGCGCTTCCTGGCAATTTGGGCGCTGCCAGGCGCAGCATTTCTGTTTCTCATCCATGTAGCCGACCCGGGCCAGACGCTGGCCGTCGTGGCGCCGGTTTGCCTGATCGGAGGAATCGTCCTCGATCGGGCACGCGCCAGGCTGGCGCCCCATGCGCTTCCCGTCGCCTTGGCTTGCTTGGCCGCGCACCTGTTGCGGGACTTCCCGGTCTACACCACCGTCTGGGCGGTGCCGGTGCTGGGTTTGCTGGCCGGCGCACTGGTCTGGCTGCCCTCCACTTGGGTGGCGGGCTGGCTGTCGCGGGCCCGGCTGGCGCCCCATGCGCTTCCCATTGCCATGGCTTGCCTGGCCGCGCACCTGTTGCGGGATTACCCGATCTACACCACTGTCTGGGCGGTGCCCCTGGTGGCTTTGCTGGCCGGCGCGCTGGTCTGGCTGCCCTCCACTCGCGTGGTGGGTGCCCGTCTGTCGCCCCATGCGCTTCCCATCGCCATCGCTTGCCTGGCCTTGGTGACCGCGTATGTTTTTCGGGACCACCCGGCCTACACCACACTCTGGGCGGTGCCTTTGCTGGCTTTGCTGGCCGGTGCGCTCGTCTGGCTGCCCTCCATTTGGGTGGCGGGCGGGCTGGTGATGGCCCCCGCCGTCATCATGGCGCACCTGATGTTCTGGGGCCAGGATATCTACACTAAGGGGCCGATGGAGCATGTGGCCAGCGCCCTGACCGCCACCTCGTTTGCCCAGGTGAAGCAGACCACTGATGTTGATGACCGCACAATCCGCGAAGTCCGCGCGCTGCTCAAACCGGGCTCCGTCATCGTCTGGGAACGTGGCATAACGTCCTGGCGCAAGTTGACGTATTACTTTGGCGGAACCCCAGTGTTGGTGCTGGATCGCAAGACGCTCGCGCCTGATGCCCCTTCGATCAAGACTCTATGGCTGGGGCCACGGCAACAGACGCCGATGCCCTTGTCGCCCGACGCTCCGATCGTCTGGGTACGAGGGCCGCATTCCGCGGAGCACTGCCCCAGACGGGAGCAGTTCGTCTGCGCGGGAAGGGCCCAAGAGATCAGATGGTAACGCTGTTCCTCAAGCGCTTGGGCCGGACGTTCTGGCAAGCCTCCACGGATGGCTGTCTGGGCTGTGCCAAAGGGGCGGCTTACTCGGCGCTATTGTCGATTTTCCCGGTGCTCTCCAGCTTGACGGCGATATTGGCCCAAGCCAACGCGGAGCGGTTGGCCCAGACCTTGGCGCGGCTGCTGTTTGAAGTAACCCCCGACGGCGCGGAAGGTCTGCTGCGGCACACCTTGACGGCCCGAGGAGCAAAGCCGATCTACCTGCTGATCGGAGCCGGCCTGCTATCGGCCATCGCCGCCTCGGAGGTGATGCTCAGCCTGATGGATGGCTTCCAGGCCGCCTTCCGTGTGCGCACCAGCCGGGGCTTCTGGCGGCAACGGATGGTGGCCACGGCGCTGGTGTTTGCGGCAGCACTGCCGGCATTGGCCGCCTCGGCGTTTGTGATCTACACCGGCGGCGCGTTTAGTTATGTTCCCGCGGTCGTCGCGGTGGCGATGGCGACGATGTTGCTGTACCGGTTCGGCCCAGATCTTCCCGACCACTTGATGCGCACGCCAGTCTGGCCGGGCGCGCTGATCGCCACGGCCCTCTGGGTGATCTCGACCGTCCTGTTCGTGGCCTACGTCCGCTATATGGCGAACTACAACATCATCTATGGCTCCATTGGCGCGGTGGTGGCGTTGATGGTGTGGCTGTATCTGTTGATGGCCAGCGCCTTG
>JBIKMK010000388.1:0-4741 GCA_044359315.1 Bryobacteraceae bacterium
GGCGTGTGGTGCGGAATGCGGCCCTTAAAGTCGCCGAGGCTCTTCCAGCGCGTGACGGACTCCAGGTCCACCTCTGCTACACTCACGGTGCCCCACTCCCGGCCCACGCCCAAAAGGTCACCGGTGTGGGACCAGATGGCGCTCAACATCCAGTTACTTGAGATCGGCTCATACGTGCTGCTCACCAGATAGACATGGTTCTCCGCCGCTCGCGCCTTCGCCAGTTGCGGATTGCAACCCCAGACCGGCCAGGCGATTACTTCCGCGCCCTTCAAAGTAAGCTCGCGAGCCACTTCCGGAAAGAAGCCGTCGTAGCAGATCATCATGCCCACTTTTCCAAAGGGCGTTTCAAATACCGGGTAGTCCCGGCCGGGCGTCAGGCCACCCTCCCATTCGCCATCGGGCAGCGTCACCTTGCGGTATTTGCCCAAAATGCTGCCATCCGGCGCGATCAGGACGCTGACGTTGTAGACCAAATGACCGGATCGTTCCAGCAGCCCCGCCACGATATGCAACCGGTGTTTCTTCGCCAGTTGCCCAAAGAACTCCGTCGAAGGCCCGGGCACCGGCTCGGCGGCGGCGGCATAGCTGAGGCCTGTGTTCGGATAAGTCAGCGTCTCGCCCAGCACCACTAAGTCGGCTTTCTCCCGGGCGGCCTGCTCGATCAGGGGCACATACTGTTCGCGATTGGCGGCGGGCGTCGGCCCCTTCGGCTTGAAGTGGACAGACGCCAAGCGGACCTTGCGCTGCGCCGGTGCAGTGTTGCTCTCCGCCAGCATTGCGCCGGACCATTCCACCCGCCCCTTGGCGGACCAGCGGAAATGCAGGTCCATGCGGGCCGCCACCGCAGCCTGCGGTGCTTCATAGTCGGCGGCCACTTCCACCCAATCCTGGCGGCGATTGCCGCTCTCCCGTGGATACTCGGGCGTGGAGGTGGACGGTAACGTCTTCAGATACTCCGCCACCAGCGGCCGGCTATCTGCCACGCGCCGCCCTTCGGCATCCAGCCAATCGATCGTCACAAACGCATTGTGCGGCACGGACTCCAACCCCGCGGTCCGCCGCCAAACCGAGAAGCGATACCGCTGGCCGCCCTTCACCGCTTGCAACTTGCGCCAACTGCCCGCCAAGCCCTCACGGCCATCGCCCTCGATCACGAGGCGGGCCTGACCGGCCGGTCCACCCACCGTCATACTGGCGAACACGGGAGTAATCTCAGCGCGGGGCGCGCGCGATTGCCAGCCGTCAACATCAGCTGCCGCCAGCGACAGCGCACCCAAGACCAGGCAAAGAAACCGCATGATCAGCCCTCCAGTTTGGCGTATCCGCCACGAGCGTACACCAGTGGCTCCCCATCTTCAACCGAAACCGCCACCGCCTCGCCCAGGAAGATGTCGTGATCGCCCACCGGCAGCACGTCAACCAGACGGCATTCGATAGTCGCCACCGAACCTTCAATCACTGGCACCGACGACACCCCGGGCCGCCAGGCGACACCCTCAAACCGGTCATCCCGCCGATAGGCAAACGCCGTCGAGATCTCCTGTTGCTGCTGGCTCAGTATGTTGATGGCGAAATGCGTCTGCCGCCGGAACACTTCCCGTACTTGGGCGCCGTGATCGATGCAGAACAAGACCACGGGCGGCTCAAGTGAGACTGACGTAAACGAGTTCACCGTCAGCCCGTGAGGCGCTCCGTCAAACGTCGTAGCAATGCAAACACCGGTGGGAAACTGACCGCAAGCCCGCCGGAAATGGGCCGGATTAATGGTGGACATGGAAGTTGGCGGAACACTGGACCTTGACACGGATCTAAGCCCAATCCTATCATGGGGTTTCCTAGTGCCAACCGGATGGCACCACGGCCAGGAGGCGCGGTTTTGATCAAACTTGACATTATCAACGAAGTTGTCAATAAGACGGGCATCACCAAGACCAAGGCCGAAATGGCCGTTGAGACTGTTTTTGAGAGCATGAAGCGCGCGCTGGGTAGCGGCGAGCGCATTGAATTGCGCGGCTTTGGCATCTTCAACGTGCGCCCGCGGAAGACCGGCATCGGCCGCAACCCCCGCACGGGCGCCGAAGTGGCCATTCCGCCCGGCAAAGCGGTCCGCTTTAAGCCCGGCAAAGAGCTGCAAAGCCTCCAGTAGACCGCCTTGCGTCCCCGGCGCTTGTGGCTGCATGCCGCACTTTTTTTCGTGACGCTGGTCACTTGTTCGGCCACTGGCTCTCGCCTGGTGGAGAACTTTCATCGCAACCTGCCCTCGTTCCGCCTGGAACAGGATCTGTTGCTGATGTTGTGGCCCGTGGATAATCCGGCGGTGCTACTGACCGGGCTACCGTTCTCGCTAGCGCTGCTGTTCATTCTGCTGGCGCACGAAATGGGGCACTATCTCGCTTGCGTGCATTACCGGTTGGATGCCAGCCTGCCGTACTTCCTCCCCGCCCCCAGCTTTATTGGCACCTTCGGGGCCTTCATCCGCATCCGGTCCATCATCTATTCACGAAAGGTGCTGTTTGACGTGGGCGTCGCCGGGCCGCTGGCGGGCTTTGTCGCGTTGCTGCCGCTGCTGCTGATCGGCATCAGCATGTCCAAGCATCTGCCGGGCATCGCCCATGAAGGCGACATTCTGTTTGGCACACCGGTGCTGATCACGCTGGTGGAGCGCTTCTTCTTCCCGGGCGTGCCATCGGCGGATATCTATCTTCACCCGTTGGCCCGCGCGGCCTGGGTGGGGCTATTTGCGACGGCGCTGAACCTGCTGCCGGTGGGCCAATTGGACGGCGGCCACATCCTCTATGCTCTGTTTGGCGAACGCCACAAGACGATCTCCAAGTTCACCCTGGCGGCGCTGATCCCGCTGGGCTTTCTCTACTGGCCCTGGTGGGCCTGGGCCGTGGCGCTCTACTTCGTCGGGCGCAAGCATCCCTTCATCTATGACGACACTCCTATTGGCGCAACACGCGTGGTGCTGTCGATTGTGGCGCTGCTGCTGTTCCTGCTCAGCTTTATGCCCGCGCCGATTTCAGCGTAGGATGGGCATGAACGAATGAAGATCTCCGCCGCGATCATCACGCTGAACGAGCAGCGCAACATCGCCCGGGCCATTGAGAGCCTCCGCTGCTGCGACGAGATTGTCGTCGTCGATTCCGGCTCCAGCGATCGCACCTGCGAGATCGCCGCCAACCTTGGGGCACGGGTGGTGGAAGCCTCCTGGCGTGGCTATGCCGGCCAGAAGAACTTCGCCCTGGAGCAGTGCACGCACGACTGGGTGCTCTCCATCGATGCCGATGAAGCGCTGAGCGAGGCACTGGAAGGCGAGATCTGGCAATTGAAAAAGGCCGGCCCCAAGGCCGACGGCTACACCATGCCGCGTCTGGCGCAGTATCTGGGCAAGTGGATCCTCCATTCCGGCTGGTACCCGGACCGCAAAGTGCGCCTGTTTGACCGCCGCAAAGCCCGCTGGGAAGGCGACTTCGTGCACGAGAGCGTCAAGGTCCAAGGCACGCTGGAGCACCTGGAAGAAAGCCTGCTCCACTTCACCTGCCAGTCGCTCACCGAGCATTTGCGCACCATGGACCGCTACACCACCCTCGCCGCCGAGCAGTTGATCGCCATGAAGACGCCCATCACCTGGCGGCACCTGGCGCTGAACCCGCCGTGGACCTTCTTTTCCACCTATGTCCTGAAGCGCGGCTTCCTGGATGGCTTTGAGGGTTTGGCCATCGCCCACATGGCGGCGCTCTACAACTTTCTGAAGTACGCCAAGGCCAAGACCATGCGCGGCGAGGTGGAGTAGCACACTCTCCCCACCGCATGACCATCCTGCACTCCGACACCGGCAAGACTTGGCAAGGCGGCCAGTTCCAGCTGCAAATGCTGGTGGAAGGCCTGGAGCGCGCGGGCATTGCCTGCGGGGTGCGTTCGCCGCTCATCCCTCAGCCGATTCCACGCTGGGACCTGGAGCATTGCCACGATGCCCGCAGCCACACCTTTGCCCGGCGGCCCTTTGTCGTCTCGCGGCGCGTGGGCTTCCCGGTCCAGCGGACCCTGCTTTCTCAATGGAAGTACAGCCGAGCCGCCGCTTACTTGGCCGTCTCCAACTACGTGGCCGACCAGTTAAACTGCGCCGGAGTGCCCGCCGCCAAGATCCATATCGTGCCCGATGCCATCCGCCCACTTCCCCCAGCGGACCGCTCCACCGGCCGCATCCTGCTGCTCTCCAAGAACGGCCAGACCGTCCCCGGTGCCGTCGCCGTGCGCAACCTGGAAGAAGATCTGCGGGAGTGCGACGTCTTCATCTACTTGAGTGACATGGAAGGCCTGGGTTCGGCCGCACTGATGGCGCAAGCAGCGGGCGTGCCCGTCATCGCCAGCCGTGCCGGAGGTCTGCCGGAAGCGGTCAAGTTCGGTAAAGTGATCGACCACCTCCGCCAGGTCCGCGATGCGCTGGATGAAACCCGCGCCATGACGGTCCATCCCGACGCCATCATGCAGGAGTTCAGCGTGGCCCGCATGGTGGAGCGGACCCTCGCCGTCTATCGCAAGGTGCTGTCATGCTAGACAGCATCAGCCTCGCGATACTGGCCGCCCTCGCCGGGCTGTTGATCGGCAGCTACCTCAACGTCTGCATCTACCGCCTGCCGCGCGATCTCTCCACCGCCTACCCGCGCCGCAGCTTCTGCCCGGGCTGCGGGCAGGTGGTGGCCTGGTATGACAATCTGCCGGTGGTGAGTTGGCT
>JBIKMK010000389.1:0-4736 GCA_044359315.1 Bryobacteraceae bacterium
CCTCACTCGACAACCCTTCGCCGGGAACATGATTCCCGCCGCTCGTCTTGACCCCGCCACCCTGAAAGTGCTGGGCCGTTACCCCGCGCCTAACCAGTTCTCCGCCACCGGCACCGAACTCACGGCCAACAACTACCGCCGCGTCGGCAACGAGTTGATCGCCCAGGACCAGTTCGACACCCGCCTGGACCGGTACTTCGGCACCGCGCACCGTCTGTTTGGCCGCTACGCCTACCTGCGCGACCAGTCGCAACCCATCACGCCCCTGCCCGACGGCAGCGGCAATATCGCCTCCGGCGTCATCGGCGACACGTTCACCCGCGCCGACAGCCTGGTGGTGGAACACAACTGGACCCTGGCCCCCGCGCGCGCCAACCAACTCCGGTTCGGGTTCACCCGCCGGGGCTTCAACCGCAGTTCACTGCGGACCGGACAAACGCCATCCGCTAGTTCCGGCATCCCGGGCATCCCCGCCTCAGCATTTGCTGACACATTGCCCACCTACGATCTGGTGGGCTATCAAGCCCTGGGGCCACCCGCCAACGGCAACGCCAGCTTCACCACGTCGGTGACTCAATTCATTGATCAGTTCGCCTGGATCAAAGGCCGCCACAGCCTCAAGTTCGGCACTGACCTCCGGCTCCAGCGCCTGGATGTGCTGCAACCACCCAGCCCCACCGGGAACTTCCAATTCACCAACGTCCTCACCGCCGGACTCAGCGCCACCGGGACTCCGCTGGCCAACACCGGAAGCGCCGTCGCGTCCTTCCTGACGGGCCAAGTGCAGCAGTTCCAAATCGACCTGCAACAAGAGACGCTGAAGCCGCGCGCCAGCATCGCGGAGTTCTACCTGCAGGACGACGTCCGGCTGTCCAGCCGCTTGTCGGTGAACCTGGGCGTCCGCTACACCCTGAACCTACCCTCCACGGTGGCGGGCAACCGGTCCGCCATCTTCAACCTGAACACTCAGCAGCTTGATTTCCTTGGCACGAACGGCGTCCCCCGGTCAGCGCGAAACCTGGAATGGGGCAACTTCGGCCCCCGGGTGGGCTTGGCCTGGAAACTCAACAGCTCCGCCGCCCTCCGGGCCGGCTATGGGATGACCTGGATCGAACAGGCCGGCATCACGACACCTTTCACGACACCGCTGTTCCCATTCATCCGCACGCTCGCGCAAGCTTCGCTCGACAACATCCACCCCGCTTTCGTTCTCTCCCGAGGCCCTTCGCTGCGAGTGGCCGCGCCTGATGTCTCCAGCGGCCTCGGCCAGGGGGTCTTCGGCGTCCAGCGCAACCAGAAAAGCGGCTACGCGCAGCAGTGGAACTTGTCGCTCCAGAAAACCTGGGGCGATCACTGGAGCGCGGAGGTGGGCTATCTCGGCTCCAAGCTGACCAATCTGGGAGTACCGGACGTCAACCTGAACCAGCTCTCCGTGGCGCAACTGGCAGCCGGAGCGGCCCTCACGCAATCCGTCGCCAATCCCTACTTCGGCCAGATCCCAGCAGAGTCTTCGCTCGGCCGAGCCACCATCGCCCGGCAGCAGTTGCTGCGCCCGTATCCGCGATTTACTGCCGTCACGCTTTACCGCAACAACGTCGGACACTCGACGTATCATTCATTGCAAGCCCGCCTGGACAAGCGCTTCTCGGCCGGCTTCACGCTGGGGCTCAACTATACGTTCTCGCGCCTCATTGACGACGCCGGCGCCGTATTCGACTCCGCCATCCTCACCGGCCCGGTCACCGCCTACCAAGCCGCCGACAGCTTCAATCGGCGACTCGAGAAAGACGTCTCCACCGGCAACATGCCGCATGTCCTGTCAGGCAGCTTTGTCTGGGAGATCCCTGTAGGCCGCGGACGCCGCCTACAGTTGACCGGCTGGCGCAACCTGCTCGCGGGCGGCTGGCAGATCGCCGGCATCGCACGGGCCCAGTCCGGGTCACCAATTGCGGTCACGCAGCAACCGAATCTGAACGCGTTTGCCGGCTTCGGCATCCAGCGGCCCAACCTGCTCCGCGACCCCCACCTGCCCTCCGCCAGCCGCGCCACGGGCCGCTGGTTCGACACCAGTGCGTTTGCCGCGGCCTCACAATTCACGCTCGGCTCCAGTTCCCGCAACCCCGTCCGGGGCCCAGGCTTCCGCACCATCGATTTGATGGTCGGCAAGAGCTTGGCCGTCACGGAGCGTCTCCGCGCCGAGTTCCGGGCCGAGGCTTTCAACACCACCAACACACCACAACTGGGCAACCCCAATGGCGCCTTCGGCACCGTCGCTTTCGGCACCATCACGGCGGCCTTTGACCCTCGCGTCTATGAACTGGTACTGAAAATACACTTTTGACCAAATACTAAGCAGGTTCACTTGGAACTAGTCCAGTTACGGAAGTAGTCTGTAAAGATGGCTCCGCCCATGGTTCGCAATCATCTGTCCGCCATCCGCAAGTCCCGCGGAATTGGAGCCACTGAGCTTGCCCGGCGGGCGGGTATCAGCCGCCAGACGATTTACTCGATCGAGGCCGGGACCTACATCCCCAACACCGAAGTCACTCTCCATCTGGCCCGGGAGTTGGAAGTGTCCGTGGAGGAGCTGTTTCACCTGGACGCGGCTCCCCGCGCCGCCCGCGAAGCCGAGCCCTGTGAACTGCTGACCAGCCGCCCCGTGCGGGTGGGACAACCCGTGCGGGTCTGCCAGGTAGGCGAAAAACTGATCAGCGTCCCCGCCATCGCCGAACCGTATTTCCTACCCTCGGCAGACGGCACGCTGACGCAGGTCGGCACCGCCGGACGGGCCGCGGTGCAACTGTTTGCACCGGAGGAATCCTTCGGCAAGCGGCTGATCCTGGCCGGGTGCGACCCCGCCATGCAACTGCTGGCGCGCATGGTGGAGAAGCTGTGCGGTGTCGACATTGTCTGCTGCGGCGTCTCCAGCCGTCAGGCGTTGCAATGGCTAAAAGACGGCCGGGCCCACATCGCCGGTAGTCATCTGGAAGACGCAGCCACCGGCGAATTCAACCTGCCCTTTGTGGCGCGGGAACTGCCGGGCGACGATTGCACCGTGGTGACGTTTGCCCGCTGGGAAGAAGGCTTCGTGGTGGCCCCCCGCAATCCGTTGGCGATCCACTCCGCCGCTGACCTGGCGCACCGCGGCGTCCGTCTGATCAACCGCGAACCCGGCTCGGGTGCCCGGCAGTTACTGGACAAGCTGCTGGCCGAAGCGGGCGTGGTGACGCAAAAGGTGAATGGGTACCAGAATCTGGCGCATGGTCACTTGGCGGCCGCCTACGCCGTTCGCGTTGGGGCGGCCGATGTTTGTCTGGCCACCCGATCCGCGGCGCAGGCCTATGGTCTCGATTTCCGGCCGGTCCACGCTGCCCGCTATGACCTGGTGATGCGCCGCGCCATGCTCGATACACCAGCGGCACAGGCGTTTCTCGATGTCTTGCAGCGGGCCAGCCTCCGGCGTCAGTTGGAAGGCTTGGCCGGGTACGACACGGCCCAAACCGGCGTCGTTCTGGTTTAGAGGCGGGCTGCTTCCAATAGACCGGGCCCGGATATTTCAGCGGGCGGCGCTCGCCCTCGGGACCTGTTTCGGCTACCCTAAGTGGAGCGAATGGAAGAAAAGCAAACGTCCAGCCCGTCCCCGCTTCCGCCGGGTGGGCCTTGGCAACGCGTTCAATTGGCCCGCCACCCGCGGCGGCCGCACGCCCTCGACTACATCCAGAGGATCTTCACTGACTTTGAAGAGATCCATGGTGACCGCGCCTATGCCGATGATGCGGCCATCGTCTGCGGCATGGCCCGGTTCCTGGGTGCTCCGGTGATGGTGTGCGCTCAGCAGAAGGGCCGCGATACCAAGCAGAAGCTGCACCGCAACTTCGGCATGCCCAAACCGGAAGGCTACCGGAAGGCCCTGCGCGCCATGCGGTTAGCGGCGAAATTTGGACGCCCGATTGTCACGCTGCTGGATACCCCCGGGGCCTACCCCGGTATCGACGCCGAGGAGCGCGGCCAAGCTGAGGCGATCGCCGTCAACCTGCGCGAAATGTCCCGGCTGCCGGTGCCGATTGTCGTGGTGGTAATCGGTGAAGGTGGCTCCGGCGGCGCCCTGGGTTTGGGTGTCGGCAACCGCGTCTACATGATGGAGAACGCAGTCTATTCCGTCATTTCACCCGAAAGCTGCGCCGCCATCATCTGGCGCGATGCCGGCCAGGCGGAAAAGGCCGCCGCCGCACTCAAAATGACCGCGCAGGATCTGGCACCCTTGGGCATCATTGATGATGTCATCCCGGAGCCAGGCGAAGGCGCACATGAAGATTGGGACGCGGCCGCCGCCAATCTGGCCCGCATGCTGGAACATTCGCTGGCCTCGCTCAAGGCCTTAACGCCCATCCAGTTAGTGGATGAGCGGTACGAGAAATTTCGTCGCATGGGCAGTTTCTTCTCCGAAACAAAGTCCGCGACCCTGGGATAAAGTGCTCATGGTGAAACCCGCCTTTCTCATCGCCATGCTGGTTGCCGCGTTTGTGGCGTATTTGATCTATTCGACGATGGGCCAGTCGAAGTTCCGCGTCGAGGCCTGCATGGAGTTTCAGGGCCGCGAATCCTGCAAAACCGCCTCTGGCCCCACTGAGCAGCAGGCGCTGCGCATGGCCATCGAAACGGCCTGTGCCCAGATCGCTTCCGGCATGACGGAATCGATGGCCTGCGACCGGACACCGCCCAAGTCCATCAACTGG
>JBIKMK010000022.1:0-15946 GCA_044359315.1 Bryobacteraceae bacterium
GGTGCGGTGGGCCGTCCGCTGGGTGACCAGATCATCTCGCGCCAACTGCCCAGTGGGGCGATCTATGTGCCGGCGGCCACCAACCCGGTGCTGGTCCGCGCGAACTTCTTCGGAGCCCGGATGCAGGGCGTGGAACACACGTTGCGGTTGCGGCTGACCAAGTCCCTGACGTTGAACGAGAACCTTACCTGGATTTGCGCCGAAGATGAGCGGACGGGACTGCCGCCGGATCTGGAACCGGGAATCCCGCCGCTGACCGTCAACCCCAGCCTGCTCTACAACGCCCGTCGGTTCTGGGTGGAAGGCTATGGGACCATCGCCGGGCGTCAGGACCGGCTGTCATCGCTGGCCTTGGCGGACCGCCGGATTGGTGCCACGCGCTCCCGCGCCAATATTGCCAGCTTTTTCAACAACGGAGCGCGCGTACGAGGCTTGGTTTCCGGCGACCGGCTGCTGGCAACCGGTGAAACGGTGGAGCAAGTGCAGAACCGGGTGCTGGGGACGGCGGCATCGGCCCCTCTGGTGACCGCGATTCCGGGCTTTGGCGTGGTGGGATTGCGCGCCGGGATTCCGTTGGGTGAACGTTCCGACCTGTTGGCGGACATCTCAAATCTGGCCGACAAGTCCTACCGGGGCATTGGCTGGGGCATCGCGGGAACGGGACGATCCTTGACGATAAAGTGGAGACTGCGTTTCTAGGGCTCGAGGGCCGCGGACGTTTCTGGCCGGGGCGGCCAATTTTCTTGAGCCCCGCCAACCAAACTGAACGGAACACACTGCTATACTTTGGATGGCTTCCCCCGGAGCCGGTGTATGACTAGACACGTATTTCCGGAGCCTCTCGCGTGAAGCGCAATGGTGCAGACGATTCCCTCCGCTGTTCTTTTTGTCACAAAAGCCAGGAGGTCGTCGGCAAACTCATCTCGAGTCCCAGCGACTACCCTCGGGCCTACATTTGCGACGAATGCATCGCCGTATGCAATTCCATCCTGGAAGATGACCGGGCGGAGCAGGCCCATGTATCCCCCAACAAGCTGCCCAAGCCACTGGAGCTGAAGGAATACCTGGATCAGTACGTGATCGGCCAGGATGCCACCAAGAAGAAGTTGGCGGTGGCGGTTTACAACCACTACAAGCGCATTCAGATGAACCGGCAGCGCGGCGAAGTGGAGCTGTCGAAGTCGAATATTCTGCTGATCGGCCCCACCGGCACTGGCAAAACTCTGCTGGCGCAGACGCTGGCCCGGATTCTCGATGTGCCGTTCGCCATTGTTGACGCCACCACGTTAACTGAGGCCGGCTATGTGGGCGAGGACGTCGAGAACATCATCCTCCGGCTGCTGCAAAACGCCGATTGGGATGTGACGCGAGCCCAGACGGGCATCATCTATATCGATGAGATCGACAAGATTGGCCGCAAGGACGAGAACCCGTCGATCACGCGCGATGTCTCCGGCGAAGGCGTGCAGCAGGCGCTGCTGAAGATTCTGGAAGGCACAGTGGCCAACGTTCCGCCCCAAGGCGGACGGAAGCATCCGCACCAGGAGTTTACGCCGGTGGACACCACCAACATTCTGTTCATCCTGGGCGGAGCGTTTGTAGGTCTGGAAAAGGTGATTGGCCGCCGCGTCGGCAAGCGGGCGATCGGCTTTAACAGCGCGGAAGACGAAGTGGCCCTGGGGCCCAAGACGACCCGGATGCCCTCGACGATTCCCGCCAATGGCCAGCGCCGCGATTTGGAACTGCTGCAGCAGATCCAGCCGGTGGACCTGATCCGGTTTGGGTTTATCCCGGAGTTCATCGGTCGTATGCCGGTGGTGGCGGTGCTGGAAGATCTGTCGCGCGAAGCGCTGGTGCAGATCTTGAGCAAGCCGAAGAATTCGATCGTCAAGCAGTACCAGAAACTGTTTGAGTTCGAAAATGTTAGACTCAAATTTAGTGACGACGCCCTGGAGGCGATCGCCGGGTTGGCGCTGGACCGTAAGGTGGGCGCCCGCGGGCTCCGCATGATCTTGGAAGAGTTGATGCTGGACCTGATGTACTTTCTGCCTTCCTACAAGAAGGTGCGGGAGTTTCTGGTGACCAAGGAAATGGTGTTGTCGCAAAAGATCAATCTGGCGCTGTTGGATAAGGCCGGTTGAGTTTTCCCTAACCGTTTGGTTAGGCACCGCCCGGCCCCTCCCGTTCATCTCATCCGTAGCAACCCATGCTTACATCCCGAGAAAAATCCGATACCAAACGGCTTCCGATGATGCCGATCCGGGACGTGGTCATCTTCCCGCACATGATGACTCCGTTCGTGGTGGGCCGTGAATCCAGTGTTCGCGCACTGGAAGAAGCGCTGGCGGGCGACCGCAAGATCTTCCTGGCCACGCAGCACGACGCATCGCTGGACGACCCGCGCCCCGACGAAATCTATTCGGTGGGTACGATCGCCAACATCGTTCAGAACCTGAAGCAGCCCGATGGCAACATCAAGGTGCTGGTGGAGGGGATTGAGCGGGGCAAAGTAGTCTCCGTCAACGATGAAGACGGCTACTTCCAGGCGCTGGTGAAGACGTTTGCGTTTAAGGTGGAATCCGGTGCCCAACTGGATGAACTGCTTTCGCGCGTGGCGGGGTTGTTTGAGCAATACGTCAAGCTGAGCCAGAACCTGAACTATGAGGCGATGGTGGCCGCCATCCGCGTCGAGGATCCGGCGAAGCTGGCCGACACGGTGGCCGCCAATCTCCAACTGACGATCGAAGAGAAGCAGGAACTGCTGGAAATCTTCGACCCGATCGATCGGCTGACGCGCATTGCTGATCTGCTGGATATCGAGATCGAGAAGCTCAACGTCGACCGCACCATCCAGGGCCGCGTGAAGCGCCAGATGGAGCGGGCGCAAAAAGAGTATTACCTCAACGAGAAGATCAAGGCGATCCAGAAAGAGCTGGGCCGCGGCGAGAAGTCGGAAATCGATGAGCTGAAGAAGAAGATCGAAACTTCAGGCATGCCGAAGGACGCCGAGGAAAAGGCGCACCTGGAGCTGAAGCGGTTGGAAAACATGCCGCCGATGTCGGCGGAGTCCACGGTTTCGCGCAATTACCTCGACTGGCTGCTGGCCGTACCGTGGAAGAAGAAGTCCAAAGAGATCCGCGATTTGAACTTTGCCAAGGAAGTTCTGGAGAGCGATCACTACGGTCTGGAAAAAATTAAAGAGCGTATTTTGGAGTTCCTGGCGGTGCGCCGGCGAGTGCAGAACCCCAAGGGCTCTATCCTGTGTTTCGTCGGACCTCCGGGCGTCGGCAAGACGTCGCTGGGCATGTCCATCGCCCAGGCCACGGGCCGCAAGTTTGTCCGGATGTCGCTTGGCGGCGTGCGGGATGAGGCCGAAATTCGCGGCCACCGGCGCACCTACATCGGCGCGCTGCCCGGCCAGGTGATCCAGATGATGAAGAAGTCCGGGACCAAGAATCCGGTCTTCATGCTGGATGAGATCGACAAGATGTCCACCGATTTCCGGGGCGACCCTTCGTCGGCGCTGCTGGAGGTGCTGGACCCGGAGCAGAACTTCGCGTTCATGGATCACTACCTGGACGTGGAGTACGATTTGAGCCAGGTGTTATTCGTGGCCACGGCCAACGTGTTGCACACCATTCCGGCTCCGTTGCAGGACCGCATGGAAGTGATCCGGCTGTCAGGCTACACGGAACTGGAAAAGCTGGAGATCGCCAAGCGGTTCCTGGTGCCCAAGCAGATGAAGGGCACCGGTTTGGCCAAGGCGGAAATTGAGTTCACCGACGACGGGTTGAGAACGCTGATCGCGGGTTACACGCGCGAAGCGGGCGTCCGCAACCTGGAACGCGAAGTGGGCAATGTCTGCCGCAAAGTGACCCGTCAGGTGGTCACCGCGCAGGGCGATCCCGAAGGTGGCGAGAAGCGGGCGCTGGACGCTCCGATCGAGATCATCGACGATGAGCCGGTGAGCGTTGAAGCCGAAGCTCCGGTGGAGAAGGCCGGCAAGCGGAAGAAGAAGGCCAAGGCTGAAGCTGCGCCGGTGGAGACGGCTCTCGGTGAGTTGACCGTGGTCGGGGCGGCTGAAGTGGAGAAGTTGTTGGGCCCCCTCAAGTTCCGTGACTCCAAGGCCGACAAAAAGAATGAGATCGGCATGGCGGTGGGCTTGGCCTGGACCGAAGTGGGCGGGCAGATCCTGACCACGGAAGTCATCACCATGGAGGGTCGCGGCAAGCTGACGATCACCGGGAAACTGGGCGATGTGATGCAGGAATCGGCGCAGGCTGCCATGAGCTACGTCCGGAGCCGGGCGCACTCCTTGGGCTTGAGCCGGGACTTCTATCGCAACCTCGACATCCACGTGCACGTGCCGGAAGGTGCTATTCCCAAGGATGGTCCTTCCGCCGGCATTACGCTGGCGACCGCGATTGCCAGTTCGCTGACGGGCATTCCGGTGCGGGCCGATGTCGCCATGACGGGCGAGATTACCTTGCGGGGCAAGGTGCTGCCGATTGGCGGCCTGAAAGAGAAGCTGCTGGCGGCGCATCGCCAGGGGATCAACGAAGCCATTCTGCCTCGTGACAACGAGAAGGATTTGGTGGACATTCCGGAAAACATTCGAAACGACATGAAATTGAATCTCGTCGAATCGATGGACGAAGTATTGCGGGTGGCCTTTGAACGGCTGCCGGTCCCTTTGCCCGCGGAGACGTTGCTGGCCGACTCCAAGCCGATCCTGGTGATTGAGCCGAAGGCGGATCCGGTGGCTCCGGCTATTGAAGATCTCCGGCACTAGAAGATAAGCAGCTGAAACGAATATGGCCGCGCGCGTAGAGGCCGAATTCATGTTGAGCGCCGCGAGCCCGGATTCGTTTCCGCGGTCGCGGGCGGCGGAAGTGGCCTTGATCGGGCGATCAAACGTCGGCAAGTCCAGTTTGATCAACCGCTTAGTGGGGGTGAACGGGCTGGCCTACACCAGCGCCCGGCCTGGCTGCACGCGGACTATTAATTTTTACCGGGTGGGTTCGCCAGAAGGCACTCTGAAGGAGTTCCGGCTGGTGGACCTGCCCGGTTACGGTTTTGCCGCCGGGCCGATCGCCGAAAAGATTGCCTGGAAGGCGCTGATCGATGCGTATCTGACGGACCGGGAGGATTTCCGGTTGGCGTTGCTGCTGATCGATTCACGCCGCGGTTGGATGGATGCCGACCGGCAAATGCGGGAGTGGCTGGAGCACCACGACCGACCTTATTTAGTAGTCGCGACAAAGATTGACAAGCTCAACGCCCGTGAGCGCAGCAGTGGACTGGCCGCGATCCGCAAAGAATTGAACGGACGCGAGTTGGTTCTGTTCTCGGCCCCTGAGGGCCGGGGAGTGAGGGAAATTTGGCATACGATAACGAATTCAACGACGACCTGAACGCCGCCCCGGCCCCCTCAGGTGATGCGCAGCCGGTGGACCCCCCACCGCCTGCCGCAGAGAAGTCACATCACGAAAAGGCCGCCGCTGAGCGTCCGGAGCGCGGCCCTCGCGCGGAACGCGGTGACCGCCCGCCGCGCGGCCCCAAACCGCAGAAGAATCATGGTGGCAACCAGGGCGGAGGCAACCAGGGCACAGCCCAGGACTCAGGCCCGGTGGCACCGCCCGTAGCGGCGGCTCCCCCTCCGCCGCCTCCCGCACCGCCTCAGCAATCCCGCCTTGATCTGGTGGAACTGAAGGACATGCCGATCCAGAAGCTCCAGAACGTCGCCATCACGATGGGCGTTCAGGGTGCGGCTGGCTTGCGCAAGCAGGAGTTGATCTTCAAGATCCTCCAGACGCAGGCGGAGAAATCGGGCTTGATCTTCTCGGAAGGTGTGCTGGAATGCCTGCCGGATGGCTTCGGCTTCCTGCGTGCGCCCGAGTACAACTACCTGCCGGGCCCGGACGACGTCTACGTCTCCCCGTCGCAGATTCGCCGCTTTGATCTGCGCACCGGCGACACGGTGTCTGGCCAGATCCGCCCGCCCAAGGAAGGTGAACGTTACTTTGCCCTGATCAAAGTGGACGCCATCAACTTTGAGCCGCCGGAGGAGAGCCGCAACAAGATCTTCTTCGACAACCTGACCCCGCTCTACCCGCAACAGCGGCTGAAGCTGGAAACGGTGAAGGACAACTACTCCGGTCGCGTAATGGACATGCTGACCCCGATCGGCAAAGGCCAGCGCGGGTTGATCGTGGCCCCGCCGCGCACCGGCAAGACGATGCTGTTGCAATCGATCGCCAATTCGATCACCCATAACCATCCGGAAGTGGCGCTGATCGTGCTGCTGATCGACGAACGTCCCGAAGAAGTCACCGACATGCAGCGTTCGGTGAAGGGCGAAGTAATCTCGTCGACCTTCGACGAACCCGCCACCCGCCACGTGCAAGTAGCGGAAATGGTGATCGAAAAGGCCAAGCGACTAGTCGAGCACAAGCGCGACGTCGTGATCCTGCTCGATTCCATCACCCGTTTGGCGCGCGCCTACAACACCGTGGTGCCGCCGTCGGGCAAGGTGCTCTCGGGCGGCGTTGATTCCAACGCCCTGCAGCGCCCCAAACGCTTCTTCGGCGCTGCTCGCAACATCGAAGAAGGCGGCTCGCTCACCATCATGGCCACGGCGCTGGTCGACACCGGCAGCCGCATGGACGAAGTGATCTTTGAAGAGTTCAAAGGCACGGGCAACATGGAAATCCACCTGGACCGCAAGCTCGTCGACAAGCGCGTTTTCCCCGCCATTGATATCAACAAGTCCGGTACCCGCAAGGACGAACTGCTGCTGCCCAAAGACGAACTCAACCGCGTCTGGGTGCTGCGCAAGGTGATCTCACCGCTGTCGCCTGTCGAGTCAATTGAGTTGCTGCTGGATAAGCTAGCCAAGACTCGCTCGAATGCGGAGTTCTTGGGAGCGATGAACGCTTAAGGGCCGCGGATAGACTGTCCGCAACCCTGATTCAGTCACTGATGGCGGCGTGGAATCAACTCTACGCCGCCATTTTTCGTTTGCGGTTCCTCTGCCTACAGAAGGGTTTCCCGCTGGCTCACCTCAGCCCTGCTGAGAAAACTCTCAAAGACGGAAGAGAATGTTCAGCGCCAAGGATGCTGAGATGATCCCTTGCATAAAGAAGAGATAGTAAGCCCAGTTTTTGGTTCGCTGAAACTGCATCTCAACGCGTTCTCGACGGATGAATTCGACAGCCACGCCGAAGCAGGCCGCGCTTGCCACGAGGAAACTCAATGGCAGATAAGGGTTGCCGTTTCCCGGAGTGAACAAAATGCCCAGCCCGAAGCATCCGGTCAACACCCCAACAACTTCCAGGGTCCAAGCCATAAGGCCCAGCGTTCCGTACATTTGCCGCCAGACTAACACAAAGGACGATCCCAACGAGAACCGCCTCGGGAACAGGAAGACTCGGTGGGAGGCACTGAATCCCATAAATATGGGACTATAGGGGAATGAAGACCACCCTCGAAATCCCGGACCCCACCTTTCGCAAGGCAAAGGCGACAGCCGGGGCGTTGGGGATTCCGTTGCGGGAATTTGTGACGCAAGCAGTGGAGGAAAAGCTGGCCGCGGGCCGTCGATCTTCGGAAAAGCCTTGGCTCGAATGTGCGGGCGAATTGGCCCACCTTCATGAAGAGACGGCGCGCATCCAGCAGATCATCGACGAGGAGTTCGAGCAGATTGAGCCGGAGGACTGGGCTTGATTCTCGACACGAATGCGCTTTCCGCTTACCTCGACAACGCCCCGGATGCCGTTCGAATGGTGTCGGAGGCCCGCCAAGTGGCCATCCCCGTCATTGTCGCAGGGGAATTTGTCTTCGGCATCGCACAGTCCCGCCACCGCGAGGTGTACGAAAGGTCGCTCGAACGCATGCTCGACCGATGTGTGGTTCTCGATGTCGGAATTGAAACCGCCCGGCACTACGCGGCCATCCGGCTGGAACTCAAGAGTGCGGGCAAGCCAATTCCAGCGAACGATTTATGGATCGCCGCCCTTGCCCGGCAGCATGCGATTCCGGTGATGAGCCGCGATACGCATTTCGACTTCGTGGGCGGCGTCCGGCGGCTAAGTTGGTAACTGGCGGTCCGCCTTGTGGCTTGGGCTGTGGAGTATACTCCACAGTAGATGCAGACCATCCAGATTGTCCTCGACGATGAGCTTCTGGTGGCGGCGGAGAGGGCGCAGATCAACCGCTCGGCGTTGATGCGGGATGCGCTGCGGGCGCATTTGAAGAAGCTCAAAATCAAAGAGATGGAAGAGCGGACCGCCCGGGCGTATGAGGAAAAGCCGGACACCGACGATGATCTGGTGGGGTGGGAGAAGATGGCCGTATGGCCCGAGGAATAGAGCGCGGGGACGTCTTCCTCTATCCTTTTGATCAACCGGACAAACAACGGCCGGTGGTGGTGCTGACACGCCAGGCCTTCCTGAATGTGTTGACGAAGATCGCTGTGGCCCCGATCACCTCCACCCGGCGGCGGTCCGATGCTGAGGTTTGGCTGGATGAGGGCGACGGGCTAAAGGGCGAGTGTTCGGTGAACCTGTTCAACGTGGTCACCGTGCCGAAGGAGAACCTGGCCGTTGGGTCAGCCGTTTGAGCCCGGCCCGGATGGCTCAAGTCTGCACGGCGCTGCGGTTTGCGACGGGTTGCGACTGCGAAGAGTAGCTACTTTGCGTAGCAAAATGGACATTGTCCACCGCTCCCTTGCGGTCACGGCTCTGTAATGGCTGCAAACTCGGAACGCCAATTCCGAGCCGCCATGCGCCAGCATGCGGATTGCTCATTAATGCGACGGAAAGTAGCTCATGGCCGCCCCGGCGCACTGCAAAAATCTTGAGCGACGCAATCCAATTCCCGCTGCGCTCCGTATCACAGATTGACAGTTCGTGATACCGTTCAAGAAGGTTCGACCCTTCTCGAACTCAAACCAAGGAGCCCGTTTCACCATGACTTTCCTCTTCCGCGCCACTGGTCTGGCCCTGTTTCTCGGCGGTGCCGCCCTTTTCGGCCACTTTGTTTGGGTGGGCCCGATGGCGGGTCCGCTGAAGGTGGGGCAGGATGCGGCCGTTATGGTTGGCAACGGGCATGCCTTCTTGGGTAGTGAATCACCGGCGGCGCAGGATGGGCTGAAGGTGTGGGCGGTCACCCCGGCGGGAGCCTCCCAGCCGGTGGCGGTTTCCGTCGCCGACAAGTTCTTGAAGGGCACTTTCCCGGTGAAGGCCGAAGGCGTCTATCGCGTGGTGTTCACGCAGGATCGTGGCGTGATGTCGCGGACGCCCAAGGGCGTGAAGGCTGGCGGGCGGGATCAGCACCCGGACGCGACCGAGGCGTTTAAGCTGTTTCGCAGCGGCATCGCTTATGTCGGCACGCCGGGCAAGGTGTGGGGCAAGGAGAAGCCGGTGGGCCTGGAGTTTGAGGCGGTGCCGGAGAAGACGGCCGACGGCGTTATCCTGACCGTACTGGCGGGCGGCAAGCCACTGGCGGGCGTGGACATCAGCCTGGCTTGGCCGCTGAAGGATGAAGTGGAGCTGGGAAAGACCGGGGCCGACGGCAAGTTCACCTATAAATTCCCGGCTGGCGCCAAGAGCCCGGCGCTGTTTGTGGCAGAAACCAAGGTGAAGGCGGCGGCGGGCGCGAAGTTTGACGTCCACACCTACGCCTCCGCTGTCGCCCTGTACTGGTAGACCCGCCTATGCATATTGCAGACGGAATTGTGCCGGCCGCCTGGTGCGTTGGGGGCCATGCGGTGGCCCTGGGGACGACGGCGCTGCTGGGGCGGCGGGTGGAGCCGGAGGAAGTGGTCCGGATGGGGCTGATGGCCGCGACATCTTTTGTGGTGTCGCTGATCCATTTTCCGTTGGGCGGCACTTCGGTACATCTGGGTCTGTTTGGACTGGCGGGTGTTCTGCTGGGGACCCGGGCGTTTCCGGTGGTCTACACCATGTTGCTGTTCCAGGCCCTTTTGTTTCAACACGGAGGCTTGCTGGCCCTGGGCCTGAATGCCGTCAATATGGGTGGCGGCGCCTTGCTGGCCGCGGGCATTTGGCAACTGCGGGCAATTCCGGAAGCGGGTCGCGGCTTTCTGGCCGGTTTTGTGGGGACCTTCGTGCCCGCTCTGGCCATGGCGGCGGAATTCTCGGGCGCGGGTTATGGGCGGGGGTTCTACTTCATCGCTTCGCTTTATGCAGGGGTGGCGCTGCTGGAAGGTCTGCTGACTGCGGCCATCGTCGCCTATGTCCGCCGGGTGAAGCCGGCAGTGCTGAGCGCGGCATGAATTTCCGACTGTTGGCGCTGATCGTGATGGGTGGGCTGGCGGCGCCGGCTCATGACTTGGTGCTGACGGCCGAGCGCACCGGGTCGGCGATTGTCGTCCGGGCCGCCTATGCCGGCACCGAGGCGTGTCCCTTCGCCGGAATCGAGGTTTATTCTCCAGCCGGGCCCAAGGTGGAGCACCAGAATGGCCGAACTGACCGGACCGGCCGGTTCGCATTTCTGCCGGATCAGCCCGGGACATGGCGTGTGGTGGTGGACGACGAACTGGGCCATCGGGTGGAATTGCAGGTTCCCGTCACTGAAGGTGGCAACTTGCCGTTGAATGGTTCTCAGCCGGTCTGGCAGAAAGCGCTTACCGGAGCCGCCTTGATCCTGGGCCTCACCGGCGCCTGGTACGGGTGGCAACGGCGGCCGAAGCCCGGACCGCGATGAGCCTGCGCCTGGATTCCTACTACCCGGCCGACACGGTGCTGCACCGGCTGGACCCGCGCGCCCGTTTGCTATTCATCTTTGCTGCGACGCTGGGGCTAGGGGCGGCTCCGCCGCAGCCTTGGTTCTTGCTTGGTGCACTAGTGGGGGCGATCCTGCTGGCGCGCCTCAGTCGCGCCCCGGCGGCCAGCTTCCTGGCTCGCACCCGTGCCGTGAGTCCCTTTATCCTGCTGATGGCCGCCCTGCGCCTGCTGACCGGAGTGGAGGAGACCGCCCATGGGCTGGCCGTCCAACCGGCGGCGGTGGCGGCGGCTATCGCGTTGATCCTGAAAGGCTACACGGCCATCCTTCTTTTGGGTGTCCTGGTGGTGACCTCCGGCATCCCGCAGATTCTCTGGGCCCTGGAAAAGCTACATGCGCCGCAAGTCCTGGTGATGACGGCCAATCTGATGTTCCGGTACTTTGACTTGCTGCTTGATGAGTACGGCAACCTGGTGCGGGCGCGGTCCAGCCGGTGCGCGGGACCCCTGAGTGTGGCCCGTATCCCTATGTTGGCCAGTGAGATAGGGTTGCTGTTCATCAAGAGCTGGGAGCGTGCGGAACGGGTGCATGCGGCGATGGTGTCGCGCGGATTTACCGGATCCCTGCCGCCGGGGCAAAGGCTTGATCGCACGAGGCGCTAACCTTTTCGCTGAAGCTGTCGTCAAGACTTTGTAGAATGAACGATACGCCGCTTGGCGTGCGCCCATTTCCGGAGCAATTTCAATGAACTCTCCCACAACCGGTTTACCGGCCCCATCGGCCCCCGGCCCGTCACCGCGGCCCGTCCTGGCGCCGGCGCCTGAACTGCCGAAAAAGCCATTCCCCTGGGCGATCCTGGGTACGGTTCTGGTGGCGGTGGCGGCGGTGGGTGCCTGGTACATGCTCAGCCGCAGTGCTGATGCTCCGGCCCCGGCCCAGGTGGCTCTGCGTACGGCCACCGTTGCGACTGGTGGCGTGGACCAGACAATTCGATTGACGGGTGTGACGGCGGCGGAGAAGTTTGTTTCCCTGGTCACTCCCCAACTGCGCGCCAGCCGCGGCGGACGCGGCCGGGACGCCGGTGGTCCTGCCCAGGCGTCAATGGCGGGCGGAACTGGCGGCGGTGGTGCCCGTGGCGGTGGTGGTGGCGGTGCTCGCGGCGGTGGCGGTGCAGGTGGCGGCACTGACGCTGGCTCCTCGTCGGGCGGTTCAGCCGCAACGGTGGCCTCCTCCGGCGGCGCGGCTTCGGGTGGTGCGGGTGGCGGTGCGAGTGGAGCTGGTGGTGGCGCGAGTGCGTCATCGGGTGGCGGCTTTAGCGCACCCAGCGCGAGTTCAGCCTTGCGCTCGGCCACATCGCGCATCAGCACCAAGGCGCCAGCGTCCAGTGCCAGTTCCTCCAGTTCTTCCCGCTCAATGGGATCGAGTTCTTCGGCCTCGGGATCGGATGGCCTGGGCTCCACCAGTTCCCAGCTGCAGGGCGGTGGTGGTGGTGGAGGTGGCGGCGGCGGTGGTGGTGGCTCCAGCGAGTTTATGATGGTGCTCCAGGATCTGGTGAAGCCCGGTTCGCGAGTGAAAAAGGGTGATGTGGTGGCGGAGTTTGACCGTCAATACATGTTGCAGCGGCTGGAAGACTACAAGTCCTCGGTGGCGCAGCAGCAGGCTAACGTCAAGAAACTCCGGGCCGACCTGGATGTCTACCGCGAAGCGCACCGGCAGACCATTGCCACGGCTAAGGCGTCGCTGGAAAAGGCAAAGCTCGACATCAAGACCACTCCCGTTCGCGGTGCCATCGATGCCGAACGGCTGAAGTTGGCGCTGGACGAGGCCGAGGCCCAGTACAAGCAGTTGTTGAGTGAAGTAAAGTTTGTCGACATCTCGGAAAAGGCCCAGATTCGCAACCAGGAGCTGGATCTGAAAGCGTCCGAGCTGGAATTGAAGCGGGCCGAACAGAATGCGGACCGTATGCTGGCCAAGTCGGCGATTGACGGCCTGACTGTGATGCAGAACGTCTTCCGTGGTTCCGAGTTTGCCCAGATCCAGGCGGGCGACCAGCTCTATCCGGGGCAGTTCTTCATGCAGGTGGTGGATACGAGTTCGATGATCATCAACGCCTCGCTGAACCAGGTGGACGCTGAACGGCTCCGCGTGGGGGCCAAGGCGATGGTCCGGTTTGATGCTTACCCCGGGCTGGAGCTGCCGGCCCATGTGGTGGCCATTGCGGCCGTGACGCGCACCGGTGGCTTCCGCGCCAGCTACGTCAAGGAGATTCCGGTGCGGTTGAAGCTGGATCAGATCGACCCGCGCGTGATCCCTGACCTTTCGGTGAGCGCAGATGTTGTTCTGCAGTCCGAGACGGCTGCGGTCAACGTGCCGGCTGGGGCGCTGTTCCGCGAAGGCGACAGCAAGCCCTTCGTCTTCGTCCGCGAAGGCACGGCGGAGCAGCCGGTATGGCGGCGCCGCGAAGTGGAGTTGGGGTTGGCCAGCTACATCACGGCAGCGGTCCGGTCCGGCTTGAAGGCCGGAGAGATCGTGGCGCTGGAACGGCCAGCCGACCCACCGGCGAAGAGTTAAGGCGACTGGATTTAAGGATCAACTGAGACTATGTCATCCAAAGACATCAAGCCGAAGCAGAGATTAGGGCAGACGGCGGCTTCGCGCCGGAAGCGGGCGATTGTCTGGACGGTCATCCTGTTGGCTGGTGCCGGTGGCGGCTATGCCGCCTATACCAAGTACCTGGTGGACACGCCGGTGGAAGTTCCCGTGGCCAAGGTGCGCCGGGGCGATTTCGTGATCGCCGTGCGCACCCGGGGCGAGATCCGCTCCACTCATTCGCAGATCATCACCGCGCCGCAGGTGCCCGACCCACGCATCACCATGCTGGTCGAGTCCGGCAAGCCGGTGAAAGCCGGACAGATTATTGTCGAGTTCGACGCCGCTCAGCAGGAGCAGACGTACCTCGAAAAGAACACCAGCGTCCGCACCGCCGACAGCCAGATTGTGCAGACGAAGGCCAGCCATCGCATCACCAATGAGATGGACGGCATGAATCTGATGACCGCCCAGTTCAATCTGGAACGGTCCAAGCTGGAAGCGTCCAAGGCCGAGGTTGTGAGCGAGATCGAAGGCGCCAAGAGCCGCATCGATGTCGGCATCAGCGAAGGCGAACTGGGCCAGGTAAAGACCACGATCACCTCGCACAAGACTTCTCAGGAAGCCGACGTGGAGCGGCTGGAGCAGCAGAAAGACAAAGTGGTCCGCGACATGGAGCGCTCCAAGGGCTATCTGTCGAAGATGGTGCTGCGGGCCCCCAATGACGGCATCGTGAACGTGTTGCCGAACTTCCGGACGCAGGGCAGCTGGGGCCAATCCCCGCCGCCGTTCAAGGAAGGGGACCGGGCCTGGACGGGCGCGGCGATTGCCGAAATTCCCGATTTGCGCGAGATGCGCATTGATCTGAAGCTGGAAGAAGTGGAGCGCGGCAAGCTGCAATTGGGCTACCCTCTCCGCATCCGAGTGGACGCGATCCCGGACCAGGAGTTTGAAGCCAAGCTGGATTGGATCAGCCCAATCGCGTCGGTGGTCTTCCGCGGTATGGGCATGACCGAAAAGACATTCCCGGCCCGGGCGACGCTGTCCAAAGTGGACCCGCGCCTGCGCCCGGGCATGAGCGCCACGGGCGAGATTCTGCTGGAAAGCCAAGCCAACACGCTGCTGATCCCGGCGCGGGCCAGCTTTATGAACAAGGGCAAGCCTTCAGTGTGGGTGCAGCGCGGCTCAGAGTTCATCATCCGGCCCATTGAAGTGGGCAAGCGGAACGACATCGACATTGTGGTCACCGGTGGGTTGAAGGAAGGCGAAATCATCGCCCTGGAAAACCCGGCCGAAGCCCTGAAGCGGGCCAAGAAGATCTAGGGGAGCATGGCCAGCTCCATTTTTTAGGAAAGCGTTTCAACTACCGAACCCATGAAAAAGTGGATCATCCGCATCGTGTTGCTGGGAGCCTTGACGGCTGCGGGCTATGCCGGTTACACGGCGCTGCAAGCCATGACGGCGCAGCGCCAGTTGTCCATTGCCACGGCGAAGGTGCGTCAGGGCGATGTGATTGTCCGCAGCTTTACGCGCGGTGAATTGCGCGCGGTCCGGTCGGTGACGCTGACGGCTCCGAATCTGTTCGGTACTGTGCAGGTAACGAAGCTGGCGGCACTGGGTGCCTTTGCCCGCGAGAAGGATTTGGTGGTCGAGTTTGACGACGCCGAGGTGCAATCGCGTCTGGAAGAAAAGCAGCTGGAGTTGGACCAGATTGACGAGCAGATCAAGAAGGCGCAAGCTGACTTGGCGATCCGCGACAATCAGGATCAAGTAGAACTGCTCCGGGCTCGCTACGCGGTGCGTCGCGCCGAACTGGAAGTCAAGAAGAACGAGCTGATCTCGGCCATTGACGCCAAGAAGAACCAGTTGACGCTGGATGAATCGAAGCGCCGGTTGTCGCAGCTGGAAAGCGACATCAAGAGCCGCCGCGAACAGTCTCAGGCCGAACTGGCCGTGCTGCGCGAGAAGAAGAACAAGGCGACGCTGGAGATGGCGCGCGAGCGGTCCCGCCTGTCGCAGGTGAAGCTGCTGTCGCCGATCTCCGGGTTGGTGGCCATCAAGCAGAACCGGTCTTCGGTGATGATGTTCGGCATGCAACTGCCGGATATCCGCGAAGGAGATCAGGTTCAGCCGGGCACGCCGGTGGCGGACGTGCTGGATCTGTCGGAGATGGAAGTGCTGGCCAAGGTGGGCGAACTGGACCGCGCGAATCTCCGCGAAGGCCAGCAGGTGACGATCAAGCTGGACGCGATTGCCGAAAAGCAGTTCACCGGCACCATCAAGTCCATGAGCGGCACGGCCAGCTCCAACATGTTTTCGGGCGATGTGCAGAAGAAGTTTGATGTGATCTTCTCGGTCGACATGAAGCAGTTGCTGACGGCCCTGGGGGCACGGCCCGACCAGATTGCCAAAGTGCTGGCGACAGCGGAAGCGAATCGCAAGAAGCCCCCGACGGCCTCGACCGGTGGTGGCATGATGGCCGCCATGATGGGTGGCGGCGGAATGCCGGGCGGCATGGGCGGTATGCAGGGTGGTGGCATGCCTGGTGGTGGGATGCCGGGTGGAATGCCAAGTGGCGGCGCGATGATGGGTGCCCCGGCTGGCGGCGAAG